>CAWUIK010000024.1:0-33946 GCA_963922585.1 uncultured Flavobacteriales bacterium
GTTTTTTTATAAATATACTCAAATTTGCATCACCAAACAATAATTTCCCCCCTGAATTAACTTGTTTTATTTGGTTTTGATAATCTTCACCAGCCAATTCTGCATATCCTCCAATAATTGGCATTATAGTCATATTTTTGAATTTAATTTGATAGAAAAAATTAGCAAGAACATTTGTGGTGTTGCCATATTTATAACCTTCAGAATTGGACGAATTAAACTTGTAATTGGCATTCAATATAAAACCCAAGTTTTGGTACTTTGAGATATATGTTGAAGATAAAATACCATCCCAACTACCTGTACCTGTCTGTAAATCCAGATTAGGTGTACCATTGCCAAAAGTTTGGTTGATACTGCCAAAGGGTAATTTTATACCCATTCCCACGCTCAATCGATGCGAGAAAAAAGTAGTGTCTTTGATATCTTTTGTATTAAACAATTGATAATTCTGAATGATTGTTGGGTCTCCAATTCCCCATACATCATAAATCCATCTTCCGTCTACAATCTCTTGATTATTTACATAAGGCAAAACTGCTTGAATGTTCCATTTTTGATTAATAAAATATTGACCTGTTATTTCAAACCTATTGTATCTTTCAAAAACCTCTTGATTTGAATAATTGGAGTGTTCTACACCTCCATGCTTTTCCATCAACAAACCGTCAGTGTTGAATTTACCATAATGAAGTCTGCTTCTGTATTGAAATCCAATATTATGTTGGTAATCATTTGGATTAATACTCAAAAAAACATTACAATGGTCGCAAGCAAAGAAATCAGAGAAAAACACCAAGAATCCAATTAGAATTCCTATTTTTTTCATTTTTTGTTTCTTAATAATTAAAAACTGGCTTAAACTGAAGTATATTTACTTCGAAGCGCAAGATCATTTTTGTTAAGCAACAAATTCTGGAGGCATTTTGATGGAATGAATTCTCTGAAATTTGTAATTGAGATACATCAATTGACAAATTTTGTAATTTGAATTTGCAAAAAGAAAATCTACTTTAGGATAGTCCAATTCCTCAAAACCATCAAACGAAGGATTTGTATAATCTACATCTTCATGATTGGATTCTTGATTTACAAAATCTATTTTAAAAGTATCTTGTGACAACTCATCTTTTAAGTGACATTGTCCATTACATTCCATTTCTGGTTTTTCAATATTGATACAAAACTGAGCAACTATCTCATCTTGATGCATATGAAAATTAATAAAAGTATGAAACTGCTTTCCTAAACCAAATAGGTAAAGAACGGCTATCATAAAGAATGATATTTTGTAAATAAGTTTCATAATACACACAAAGATATGTAAAATTATTTATTTTGAAAGTGACAAAAGTCACAAATGAGAAAAAATTCACAAAGCTAAGTCAAGGTTACGAAATGCTCTAGTATTAAATTTATCTTAACTTTAAGGCTATTTTGTTTATTATATAGTTATAGATAGTAATTTTGAACTGAATTTAAGAATGATATTGAAATATGGCTGACACAAAATACAAAATACTTGTAGTAGATGATGAAGAGGATATCGTAGAGATGCTCAAGTATAACCTAGAAAAAGAGGGGTATGAAGTTGCAAAAGCAGATAATGGAGTTGAGTGTTTAAAAATAGCTCCTGAATTTAAGCCCGACTTAGTTTTACTTGATGTTATGATGCCTGAAATGGACGGAATTGAAACGTGTGTAGAACTTAGAAAAATTCCAGAATTTAAGAATGTTATTATATGCTTTCTAACAGCAAGAACCGAAGATTATAGCCAAATTGCAGGTTATGATAGTGGTGCTGATGATTACGTAACAAAACCTGTCAAACCAAAAGTTTTAGTAAGTAAAATAGGTGCTTTATTAAGAAGAAATGAATTTAATCTTGATTCAGACAATGAGGTAAAAATCATTTCAAGTAGTGGTATTGAAATTAATAAGGAAAAATATATTGTAACAGTGGATGGTGTTGAACACTACTTACCTAAAAAAGAATTTGAATTACTTTCTCTTTTGATGACTGGAAATGGAAACGTATATAGAAGAGAAGAGATTTTAAATAAAGTTTGGGGTAATGAAATCGTAGTAGGTGACAGAACTATAGATGTACATATTAGAAAATTACGAGAGAAAATTGGAGATAACTATATCAAAACCATTAAAGGTGTTGGATATAAGTTTGTAGAAAGAGAATCATAGTTTTTTATTCAAATTCCAAATCATCTATCAAATCGGAAGTGGCTACATTTCTTACAATTGTATTGTTTTTGTTGGATTGAACCAATAAAATAATCGAAAATACAAATCCGATTAAAAAGTAAAACGACCAAACAACACCTACCTCATTGAAGGTGATTCTGCTCTCCGAACTGATCATAAAATAATCCCAAACTAAAATTAAAACAGTTAAAATAAGACCTAAAATACTTATGGATTTTGTGGTTTGTGAATCTATTTTATAAAGGTTAATTCCAAATAATATTAGCATAAAAATCATTGGGACAGCACTCATATATCCAATACTTACAGATGCTTGTTTTACAATCAAACTTAAATTAACTTCATGCTGAGAAATTCCATTATAAAATTGATGATGAGCTTGTTTTACAAGGTTTGAAACTATCAACATAAAAACATAAGATAAAACACACGATAAAATTCCAACAACAATTCCAATTATATTGATTGCTTTCATATTAAGAATTTACATATCCAAATACTTAATAAGCATATCAAAACGATCTTTCATATCTTCCTCAAATTTGTTCCCGGCATAGGTTTCTTTTACATTATATTCGTATCTATACAATGTTTGTAAAACGCCACTGATTTCTTTCTTGTTTAACTTGAGTGTCAATTCGATCACAGTGCTATCTGGTGTGGATGTGATATATGAACTAAGAATTTTAGTGTTGTTTCCTTCTATTAATTGAGCCAGTTGGGCCATTGAATAATCATTTTGATTCATTTCAATCACAATTACGGATCCATCTTGTTCTATAGAAGCCATGTTTACAATCGCAGACATTATGTGTTGTGTTGTAGTAAGCCCTAGATACTTTTCGTTTTTATCAAGAATTGGAATAACTGTAATATTCAAATCAGCCATTAATTTCATCACTTCATAAACATGTTGATGCTCATAAACAAAAGGTCTGTTGCCTATAAGATTGAGATTACCAACGGAAATATCGGTATCATTACTATCAAGTATTAAATCATCAGAAACCAATCCGATATAATCTGTTCCGTTTACAACAGGTAAATGAGCCACTTTGAACTCATCCATCCAAATCAATGCTTTTTCGCATGATTCTGAAATCAAAATAGGAGGAACAACGTCTGTTATGAGTGAAAGTGCTGTCATTTTATTATTAATTACAAGCAAAAATACTTGATATTTTTCTTTAAAACGTTTTTTTGAAGAATTAGTTGCCTAAACCGATTATTTAATCAAATTTTGCATAGAATAAAAGTTTCTATAGAATGACAAAATTATCTGTAAACATCAACAAAATAGCAACCCTTAGAAATGCTCGTGGAGGAAATACGCCTGACTTATTAAAAATGGCTGCTGATGCTGAGTCTTTTGGTGCTCAAGGCATCACAGTGCATCCTAGACCAGACGAAAGACACATTACCTATCAAGATGTTTTGGATTTAAAACCTTTGGTAAATACTGAATTCAATATTGAGGGAAATCCTTTGGAAGAAAAATTTGTGCGTTTAGTTCTTGAAGTAAAACCTACGCAAGTAACATTAGTGCCTGATGCAACTGGACAACTTACATCGAATCATGGCTGGGATACAATTGCAAATAAAGTCTATTTGATAGAAATGGTAAAGTTGTTTAAAGATAATGGAATCAGAACATCCATTTTTGTGGATGCTAATATTGATATGATAGTTGGAGCCAAAGCAACTGGGACAGACAGAATAGAATTATACACAGAAAGTTATGCTCATCATTATAAAGACGATAAGGATGAAGCCATAAAACCTTTTATATCTTCTGCGATCAAAGCGAATGAATTAGGACTAGGCATTAATGCTGGGCATGATTTGAATCTTGAAAACTTGAGTTTTTTTTCTCAAAACATTCCTAATTTATTAGAGGTATCTATAGGTCATGCTCTTGTTTCGGATGCATTGTATTTCGGTTGGGAAAACACCATTAGAATGTATAGATCTAAAATAGAGTATTGATTTTTATAATAAATTAAAAAATAGAAAGCATTTTTTAATCAACTATCTAATCAAATTCACATGACCTTTTTGCCTATAAATGTAAGGGTCGTTGTAAAGTTTGTATATTACCTTATATATATAAGTGTCGATTTGTGCTTGTTCATTTTTAAATGTACCATCCCATGAAGCATCTATTTCGTTGGTTTCAAAAACTAATTGCCCCCAACGATTAAAAATCAATAATTCAAAAGATTCGGGTATGGTTTTGTAAATAACTGGATTAAATACATCATTAATACCATCACTATTTGGAGAAAAAGTATTAGGAATGTAAAGCGTGAAGTTTTCTTTGTAAGTTATAGTTTCACAAGAAATATTAGTACACCCTGCATCATTGCTTACAGAAAGACAGATCTCTGTTTCATTTACATTAGGAAAACCTTCAAAATCATATTCAAAAGAGATGTTTTGACCTACATTAATTCCATTTTCCAACCATGAATATTCTGAAAGGCTTGAATCGATAGCACTTGCTTGAAAAAGGGTTGAACTTTCGTCAAAAGATAGACTATTGTATTCAAAACTAGGGTCTGGAATAGGTAAGACACAAATTTGTTGATCTGCAAAAATTGTAGATGAACATCCATCATTGTTTTCTAAAGTAAGCGAAATCTCATTACATCCAGAGTCATCAAAAGTGTAATCAAAAGAGGAACATGAGTTTATTGAAGTTCCATCGCCCATGTTCCAGATACAGTTTGCTAAATTTGTATTAGTCATAGGGTTTGAAAAATTTACAACAAAAGGAGCACAACCAAGACTATCAGAAAATAGTATACTACCTGAAGGATTTTCCACAACAGAAATAGTGAGTGTATCATCGCCTCCACATTGCCCTTGAATGGTATAAATTACATTAAAAACACCTATACCAGTTTGAGAAGGATCAAAAATTCCATTTACATTATCTGATATACCAAATCCAGACCAAGTTCCCCCTGCGATATCAGCAGTCAAAATAATTGTTCCTCCGTCTTCACATACATTTGAAATGGGATTTATATTAGGTTCGTTTGATGTGCCAAGATCAGATATAACAGTATTTATTGTATTTTGGCATCCGTTATTGTCAATTGCAGTAATGGTATAATTTCCACTACACAATCCGTTAAAGGATCCGTTACCAAAAGTAAGGCCATCAATTGAGTATTGAACATTCCCAACTCCATTATTACTTGTAGCAAAGATATTTCCATCACAAACAGAAGGACAAGTTTGAAATGTTACAGTAAGTTGAATATCTACTTGAGCAGGTTCAATTATTGTAATCACATTACTAGTTATGCATCCATTTCCTGAAATCACTTCATATTCATAATTACCAGGAGAAAGATTAAAGATATCTTGTTGTGAAATTACAGTTGAATTGGGGAAAGTCCAATTTACAACATTTCCTGCTGAAGGAGATATGTCTAAAATAATTTCAGCATCATCTGCTGCATAACAAGAAATGGGTGAAATATTTTCTTGAACTATTGGATTTGAAGATATCGTTACCTCAACCTCTGATGTCGTATTAAGGCAAGGAGCAATACCCGAAACTGTATAAGTATAAATACCTCCATTATCGACTGAGGGGTCAAAAATTCCACTTCCATTGATAGTATTAGGAGACCAAATACCATTTTGTTGAGGGTTACCTCCTAAATAATCAATTAATTCTATGGCTGCTTGATTTTCACAAAGTGACACTAAACCGTCAATACCTGCATTAGGAGCTGTTGAAACATTCACAATTACAAAAGCAGTATCATTAGCGCAAGTTCCCGAACCATTTACAATGTAAAAATAAGTTCCTGATTGATTTGAAGAAGGATTAAATGAGCCTAAACTACCATTTGATAAAGAAGAAGGTCCATTCCAAAAACCTGAATTATCTGGATTGTTTGTTATTAAATCAAATAAATCTGAAGGAGCGTCTGAACTACAAAAACTTATACTATTTCCCAAACCTGCATTTGGAGCAATTGTTAAAGTAACACTAACTATAGCGGTATCATTTGGACAACCTCCAGAGCCTAAAACGATGTATTCATAATCTCCAGAAGAATTCACATTGGGATCAAAAGTGCCTAAATCTCCATTAGTTAAGTTAGACGGACCTTCCCAAAAACCTCCACTATCTGGATTGTTACTTAGAAGAGAAAATAGATTGAAAGAAATGGTATTGTTACATATTGTAATGCTATTACCTGAACCTGCATTTACTGTTGCTGAACTGGTAATAGTTACTTGAGCAGTATCAGGACAACCAACAGAAGAAGTTACAATGACATTATAAGTTCCTGCACACAAGTTTGTTGCAGTAGCGTTAGATTGCAATAGTGTTGAGTAATTATCATCATACCATTCGTAGGAATACCCCCCTATAGACCCTGATGCTGAAGCAGTTGCTGAATTGTTGCACCCACACGAAGTTGGAAGATTTAAATTTGCAGAAGCGATTGTTGGTGTAATAGGATTTCCGTTGTTGTTGAATTGCGCTATATATGATTGATTTACAGCATTATTAGGAAACCCAGGTGTTTGTTCGTTGGGAGTTGTTGTACTTCCCTGTGACCAATTTGCTTGAACTGTAGGGTCTCCTCCATTAAAATAAAAAACTTTTCCGCCTCCATTTCCAGAAAAATAAATCAAATTATTGAGATTACAATTTCCATAACACAATGAAAAGACTTCACAACCTCCTAAATCAACTATTCTAGCACAATCTCCTCCGTTCGCCATACCTACATTAGACCAATTCGGTGTTGGATCAGCTCCCCAACCAGTAGCGGGATAACTACAAATAGCGGCTCCAGGTGTTGTTTCTGTAAACTCAAAATATGTTAAATTTTCTAAATCAACTATAATCTTAAAGTTTCCATCTGTTGTTGATAAATCATCCAAAGGGATTGATAAATTTCTATCACCTCCATTATAAACAACAATTAAAGTGCCAACTGGTACGCAAGACCATAATGAATGATTGTTAAACCTAACTGCACCTGGGGCAATACCCACCCCAGAAGTTCCTGTAGCATGATAACCACTGTGATCATCAAAAATCCACCCTCTAATATCTATACAAGGAGGTGTAGGTGTATTACAATCATACACAACTGTATTATCTACAACAAGAAATTCTACATATTCTTTTGAACCAGATGGGCCATTTGAAAATTCATTAATAATTAAAGTTTGTGCCTCAAATTCAAAATGAGAAAGACACAACAAAACAACAAAAAAATATTTAAAAAATAGTTTCACTAAAATCATTAATTAATCTTCTTGAGAGGAAGACGTTATGAAAAATGCAAAGTTGCTTTGTTTAATGTAAAGAGAATGTTATTTTTTAAATTCCATCAAAGTTTTATCGATAATTGCCACACATTCTAGCAACTGTTCTTTATTCATTACCAATGGCGGAGCAAATCTAATGATGTTTCCATGAGTTGGTTTTGCTAACAAACCATTATCTCTTAGGGCTATGCATATGTCCCACGCAGTAGAACTATCTTCGGTATCATTAATTAGAATTGCATTCAACAAACCTTTTCCCCTTACAGATTTTACTAAATCAGTTTTTTCAATGATTTTGTTCATTTCTGCTCTAAACAAATGACCTAATTCACGAGCGTTTTGAGCTAATTTCTCATCGACCACAACCTCTAGCGCTGCTACAGCTACTTTTGCTGCTAGTGGATTTCCTCCAAAAGTACTTCCATGTTGCCCTGGTTTAATAACATTCATTATGTTATCATTAGCCAACACTGCCGATACAGGATAAACTCCTCCGGAAACCGCTTTTCCAAGAATCAAAATATCAGGTCGATTATATGTGCTTTGCTTTTCGCAATGTCCTTGACAAGAACAATCTCCACAAACTGCCAATAAACTTCCAGTTCTTGCAATTCCTGTTTGAACTTCATCTGCAATAAATAAAGCATTGTTTTCTGTGCAAATTCTTCTAGCGTGTGTTAAGAAATCTTCATTTGGCACATAAACTCCTGCTTCACCTTGAATTGGCTCTACCAAAAAACCTGCAACATTAGGTTGTTTCATTGCTTCTTCCAAAGCGGCAACATCATTATAAGGAATCTTGATAAACCCAGGTGTATATGGTCCAAAGTTTTTACGAGCACCTTCATCATTTGAAAAAGAAATAATTGTAGTCGTTCTTCCATGAAAATTATTCTCACATACTATTATTTTAGCTTCGTTTTCTGCAATTCCTTTTACTTCATACGCCCATTTTCTACAAAGTTTGATCGCTGTTTCTACTGCTTCAGCACCAGTATTCATGGGTAATACTTTGTCAAACCCAAAGTATTCTGTAATGTATTTTTCATATGGACCAAGTACATCATTATAAAAAGCTCTTGAAGTAAGCGTCAATGTTTGCGCTTGCTCCATGAGGGCCCCAACAATTTTTGGGTGACAATGGCCCTGATTTACAGCAGAATAAGCAGAAAGAAAATCGAAATACTTTTTTCCTTCACAATCCCAAACATAAACCCCTTCTCCTCTTGCTAACACTACTGGAAGAGGATGGTAATTATGTGCACCATATTTATCTTCTAGTGCTATTGATGTTGCTGAACTGATGTTGGAAGTCATTGTACTCATAAAAATATCTATATTAAATTAAAAAAATGTCTATTTACAAAGGTAGGGAATATTTTGAAGTATCAAAACTTGAGTTTTAATAACTACTGCATTATCTTCATCTTCTGTCCAGGAAGCAATCTTGTTTTAGATGTAATGTTATTCATTTCACAAAAAGCAGTTAAGTTCATTCCATATCTTTTGGCAATCTTGTATGGCGAATCTCCTTTCTTTACAATGTGGAACTCTTTTCCGTAAGGATAAGCAATATACCTGTTTTTCATCTTCTTAAGAATCAATGTATCTGCATACAATTCTTGATCCTGAAATGAAACAACGTGTGCTGGATTTATAGGCAAACCTTTGAAACGCATTTCCAAATGTAAATGAGTTCCTGTTGCATTTCCAGACATTCCACCTAACCCAAGACATTGACCTGCCACAACCGAATCTCCTTCTTTTACTTTAATCTTGCTCATATGAGCATACAATGTTTCCAAGCCATTGTAATGTCTCACAATGACCACCTTTCCAAATCCTGAATAATTTCTTGCCATTCTCACTTTTCCATCAAACATATTCAAAATAGAATCATACAGATGTAGCTCCAAATCTACGCCATTATGTGAACGACCATCTCTCCATCCGTATTGTGAAGTTACAGTTCCGTAGTATCTTCTTAAAGTTTTCTGACAAAGTGGATGATGATATTTTTGTCCTTTTTGGGAATTTGCTAGAAGCAAAACCAAAGTAGAATCGTTTTTGTAAATCTCTGATGAATAGTCGAATGAAACTCTGTTGTTCCATGTTTTATAATAAGCATTCGCTGGATAAGGACTTCCGTCTTCTTTTATAATCTCAAATACACTTGGCAATTCCACGAATTTTGGCATTAAAGCCGCATAAAGGTTGATTTGGTTAATGAGAGCATATGGAACAGAATCCAATTCAAATAAGGAATCGACCATACTGAATATTTCATCTTCAGTTTTGTTGGCTACTGTTTTGTAAAACTGAATTTCTTTTCTGATACCCTCTGTTAGAGTATCCAGATTTACAAGAGAGTCAATTCTTTCATAAATATTGAGGTTTTCAAAATCTACGTCAGTTTCAAATAAATAATCATTTCCATAAGCAACAACTGCCTTTGCTGTGTCCTTTGGTTTTTTCTTATCATCACCATCATTATGCTCCCAATTTGATGTATTGAGTGAGGAAAATGAAGATATTAAAATTCCTATTAAAATAAAAGATATGACAATGATTCTAATTCGCAAACTGGTTTCTAAAGGTTTTGAGAAATTTTTCAACGCAAGTTTCACTAAAAAGTTTCATGAGGTAAATATATTCATTTTCTAAAATCGCTTAAATTTTAGAAAACCAACAATACAAGACAGAAACATTTAGATATGCAAACTCCAATCGTACCAAGCACCCAAAGCCGCTTCTTTTACTGCTTCAGAATAGGTAGGGTGAGGATGACAAATTCTGGCCATATCTTCAGCAGATGCTCTATATTCCATAGCCACAACTGCTTCCATTATTAAATCTGCCGCTCTTGGCGCCACCATATGAACACCCAATACTTCATCCGTTTTTTCGTCAGCAATGATTTTCACCAAACCTTGAATATCCATGCTCGCTCTAGCTCTACCTAAAGCCCTTATAGGAAATTGCCCTACCTTATATGCAACACCTTCTGCTTTTAATTGTTGTTCCGTTTTTCCAACAGCGGCTACTTCTGGCCAAGTGTAAACTACACCAGGTATTAAATTGTAATCAATGTGTGGTTTTTGACCTGCAATAACTTCCGCTACGAAATATCCTTCCTCTTCTGCTTTATGAGCCAACATAGCACCTTTAACAACATCACCAATAGCATAAACACCAGGAACGGCTGTTTCTAACATTCCGTTAGTAGGAATCATTCCCCTTTCTGTCTTTATACCAATATTTTCTAGTCCAAGCCCATCAGTATATGGTTTTCTACCTACAGCGACCAAACAATAATCTCCTTCAATTTTTACTTCCTCTCCTTTTTTATTATTGGCAGTTACTATAACTCCTTTACCAGTGTTTTCTACTTTTGTTACAGCATGATTAAAGTTGAACTTAAAGCCTTCTTTCTTTAAAATTCTCTGCAATTCTTTTCCCATAGAAACGTCCATTGTAGAAATTATACTATCCGCAAATTCTACAACTGTTACCTCAGAACCCAATCTTGCATATACACTACCAAGCTCAAGACCTATAACACCTCCTCCAATAACAATAAGATGCTTTGGAATCTCCTTCATATTCAGCGCTTCCGTAGAAGTGATAATTCTATCTTTGTCTGGTTCCATTCCTGGAAAGAAATTAGGTTTTGAACCTGTTGCAATAATTACCTTGTCAGTTTGGATGGTTTTTTCACCATCTTTTCCAGTTACCTTAATGTTATTTTTATCTATAAATGAACCTACTCCGTGAAAAATATCAATTTTGTTTTTGTCCATTAAGAATTTTACTCCATCGCAAGTCTGAGAAACGACTTCATTTTTTCTTGCCACTAATTTTTCAAGATTAACTTGAAGATCTCCAGTAGAAATTCCGTGAGTTTCAAAATTGTGTTTTGCATTAAAAAAATGTTCACTTGAATCCAACATTGCTTTCGAAGGAATACACCCTACGTTTAAACAAGTTCCACCAAGGGTATCGTATTTTTCTATGATTGCTGTTTTTAAACCAAGTTGTGCACATCTTATGGCTCCAACATATCCTCCAGGACCAGAACCAATTATAGTAACATCATATTTACTCATTATATATAGGTATTTAATTTGAGGTGGCTAAATTACAAATTAAACCTAAATCGACCTTTTAATTGACATATTTTTTAAGATATTTTTTGCATATTAAAAACTATATGTATCTTCGCATAATTTTTAAAAATTAAAAAACAACTATAATGAATAATAAGATTAAAAGCATTGCGTTAGCATCAGCCGTAACTGGAGGAATGTTTTTGGGGAGTTGTACTCTAGTGAAAGACCTAGATTACAAGGTACTTGAGAATCCTTTGGAAATGCACGGAGATGAAGTGAAATTGAAAATGACAGCTACGTTTGTCGAAAAAGGATTAAACAAAAAAGCGATTGTTGAAGTTACTCCTATCTTCATTTGTAAAGATGGAACTGAAATTCCATTTGACACAAGAACTTTCCAAGGAGAAAAAGCAGCTGGTAATGGTGAAGTTATTACTAAAGCTGGAAAAACAGTTACATATGAAAGCACAAGAGCTTATCAATCTTGTATGGAAGAAGGTGAAGTTGTGATTAAAATCCTTCCTAAAAAAGGAACTAAAGAAAAAGAGGTTATCATGACAGATAAGATTGCTGATGGAACCATCATCACACCTTATTTAATTCAGTTAGATGACCAAGTAATTGCTTTTGAAGATAACTTCCAAAGAATTACCTCTGCTACAACTGAATCCGTAATTAATTATGACAAAGGTAAATTTAATGTAAAGGCTGCTGAATTAATGCAAGAAGACATTAAAGCATACGAAGCATTTATTTTAGATGCTCAAACAAACGTTAGAAGAGAAGTTAAAGGTGTTAACATTATGTCTTATGCATCTCCTGAGGGTGAAATCGACAAAAATGCAACACTTGCTGAAGACAGAGCTAAATCTGCTGAAGAATACTTAACTAACTTCTACAAGAAATCAAAATTAGAAATGCCTGCTGGTTTAGTTACTAAAACACCAAAAGGTGAGGATTGGGATGGATTCAAAAAAGAAGTTGAAAAAACTACTCATGAAGATAAAGAATTAATCTTAAGAGTTTTGGAAATGACTTCCGACTTGAACAAAAGAGAGCAAGATATTAGAAACATGGCTAAAACATATACTTTCTTAGAGAAAAGTGTTTTACCACAATTGAGAAGATCTCAAATGACTTTGACTTATGACAAAGTTGGGTACAGTGATGATGAATTGAAACAATTATCTAAAACTAATCCTGATACTTTAAATGTTGAAGAGTTATTATTTACTGCAACATTAGTTGATGACTTAAACGAAAAATTAAGAATTTACAAAGAGGCTGAAAGATTGTTTCCTAACGATTTCAGAGTTGTGAATAATGTTGGATACATCTTATATTTACAAAATGATGTAGATGGTGCTAAAGCAAAATTCGAAAAAGCATATGGAATTCAAGAAGATGCTAAAGTTGCCAACAACTTAGGTGCTGTTGCTCACATGCAAGGAGATAGAGCTAAAGCTGCTGAGTTATTCACAAAAGCTGGAGGCACTCCTGAAACTCAATATAACTTAGGGTTGATTTCTATTCAAGAAGGAAAATACGGTGAGGCGCTTGAGAAAATGGGAAGTAACAAAACTTTCAATGTTGCGCTTGGTAAAGTATTGAACGGAGAGAAAGATGCTGCTGGTGGTATTATTGATGCTAGCGCTGAAGCAGATGCTGCTTATAGTTACTACTTAAAAGCAATTATCGCTGCAAGATCAGACAATGCTTCTGATTTAGTTTCTAACTTGACTAAAGCTATCCAAAAAGACGCTGCTTTCAAAACTAAAGCGGCTAAAGATGCTGAGTTTATCAAATTTAGAGACAATGCAGAATTCAAAGCTGCTGCAGGTTTGTAATAAGATAAAAACTTTTATAAATTAAATATAGTTGGAAAAGACGCTTCAAATGAAGCGTCTTTTTTTGTTTAAAAACCCCTTATTTATTAAATTCTTAAATTTCCCACATCCATTATAAGATGTATTTTAATATTTATAGGTCGCGCAATTTGATAAAAATGTACTTTCCTACATCAAAAACAACCATTAAATGATTTATTTATTGGTGAATGAATAATTTTTTTTAATTTGGCGGTCTGAATAAAGATAGGATATATTATCTTCGCATCAAATAAATTTGAAATTAAATAAAGAACATTAATTTAAAACTATGAAAAAGGTATTAACATTGTTAGCAGTATCAGGTCTATTGTCAATAGGAAGTGTAAGTTTGTCTCACGCACAAGACGCTATAGTTGACTCAACAGCAATTGCAGATTCTATCGCTCAAGTTGAGGCTGAAGCTGCCGCACTAGCTGCTGAAGAAGAAGCAAAAGCTAAAGAAGAAGCAGACGCTGCTGCTGCAGCTGCAAAAGCAAAAGATGAAGCAGGAGAAAAAGAAGCAGATTTTGACATGATTCAAACTTTAAAAGTAAAGTTTATTGAAGGTGATCCTCAATTTATGTCTTTGGTATTAATCTGTTTGATTATCGGTCTTGCTTTAGCTATAGAAAGAATCATCTATTTAACTATGGCTACTACAAATAACAAAAAATTAGTTTTGAAGGTAGAGGAAGCATTAAATTCTGGAGGAATTGAAGCTGCTAAAGAAGTATGTAGAAATACTAGAGGTCCTGTTGCTTCTATATTCTACCAAGGTCTTGACAGAAGCGAAGAAGGAATTGATGTAGTTGAAAAATCAGTTATTTCTTATGGTGGGGTACAAATGGGACAATTAGAAAAAGGATTGCCTTGGATAGGATTGATGATTGCTTTGGCTCCAATGCTTGGGTTCATGGGAACTGTAATCGGGATGATTCAAACGTTTGATTTAATTGCTGCTACTGGTGAAGCTGATCCAAAAGATATGGCGAAAGGTATTAAATTAGCCTTGATTACTACTGTATCTGGTCTTGTGGTTGCGATTATTCTTCAAATCTTTTATAATTACATTGTTTCAAAAATTGATTCAATTGTAAATGAGATGGAGGATGCTTCTATCAGTTTGATTGATGTGTTGGTAAAACACAGCAGAAAATAATTTGTAAGAATATTGAATTTACTTTATTGTATTCATACAATAAAACCAAATAATATCACAACATGAATGATAAAATAATAAATATAGGTTCAAAAGCACTTTTACTGATTATCGTAGTAATTGGTGTGGTAATCTCAGGAATTATCATGAGTTATGGAAATCCTTCTGGTATGGATGAGAAAGAGATCAATGCTCTTGGAATGGAAATGGTTAAGGAACAAAACTTAGATCCTACTCAATATACACAGGAACAGATCAACGATATGGTTCGTGAAACTGGTAAAGCCAAAAAAGATGAACTAGCAGGAGAACAAGCAGACAAAGTGGTTTCTGTTACTCAATTCACATTAATTGTAATGGGATTAGCTGTTTTCTTTATATTTCTTGGAGTTGTATTAGGATTGATAAGTTCTCCAAAGGAATATTTGGTAGGTATCATTGGAGCAGTAGTTTTTGTTGCATTAATATTGATTATCTACAATATTTCAGGGGCTGATGTTCCTACTACGTTATCTTTAGCAGAAGCAGACAAATTACAACCAGGACAGGAAGCATTATTTACTGGTGGCAACTGGAAAATTGCTGGTACTGCTATGATGAGTATGATTATTTTAATTGTATTAGCCGTAGTATCGATAGTAGGAAGTGAAGTTTACAAAATTGTTAAAGGATAATTATAACCCTTAAGTAATGGCAAAAAGAGAAATAGAAGAAATAAACGCAAGTTCGATGGCAGACATTGCCTTCTTGCTTTTGGTGTTCTTTTTGGTTACCTCTACTTTTTTGAAAGAAAAAGTAATGGACGAACGTTTACCTCAAAAAACTGACCAACCAGGAGTTAAAATTAAGCCATACAATGTGTTTGAAATACTTGCAAATAAAAATGATAGAATTCTTGTTGAAGGAGATATTGAAATCAACGAAGGAAGTGAAGTAGAAGAGATTTCAGAACTTGTTCAAGAATTTTATATTCACCCTGCAAGTGAAAGTGAGGTTAAATGGCCAAAAATTAATTTAATCACTGAACAACAAAGTCAAGATTCTGTAGCCGCTTTAGAAGTTAGACTTGCTACTGACCCAGAAAATGAAATCTATAAAATGGATTTAAATACATGGTCAAAAAGGTTAGCAACTTGTAAGATTCTTGGAGGTTCATATAATGAAATCAGCGAGAAAGCTGTTGTGGCAATTACATTAGATAATACTACTAAATATGAAACTTACATCAAAGTTTTAGATGGTATTTTATCTGGTTTGACCAAAATGAGAAATGACTTATGTCAAGAGAAGTTTCAGAGAGATTACACTTCTTTGAGTAAAGAAATAGAGGAAGAAAAAGCAATTATTGACGCAATTGAAATGGTTTATCCTAAAAGGATATTCAAAGCCAAAGGTATTGCTGCAGCTGAATAATTTTAAACAAACAGTATTATGTCAAAGTTTTCAAAAGGTAAAAAAAGAAAAGATCCTGCGATATCTACAGCAGCATTGCCTGATATTGTATTCATGTTACTTTTCTTCTTTATGGTAACTACAAAACCTAAAAAGGATTTTAGTTATGTAATTCTTAAAGAACCTAAAGCATTCGAAACAGAAGAGTTAAGAAAAAACGATAAATCTATTTTATATACAGTTGGAAAACCTAAAAACTTAGCTTTAGGAGAAACATACAGGGTATGGGTTGATGATGCTTTAGTTGAGAAACAAGGACAAATTACCGCTTATTTGTATGAGTTGAAACAAAAAGAAGAATACGCTAAAGTTTGGTATAAAGAAGTTATTAATTTATTTAAAATTGACCAAAATGCTCCAATGGGATTGGTAAGAGATATTCAAGAAGAATTGAGAGATCCATCTGTTGAGGCACTTAGAGTTCAATATTCGATTAAAGAGATTAAATAATATTTAAAATCATCATATTAATCAGGTCAATCCAAAAGATTGACCTTTTTTATTTAACAACATATGGAAAAGAAGAAACTTACATTACAAGACTGTATTAGTCATGTTGCAACTTTTCATGATGCTTTTGGCATCGGAAATGAATCTGAACCTATTGGTGAAGTTGACTCAAATACGTATATGCTACGTTATAAATTGATGAGAGAAGAAAATGAAGAGTATTTGGAAGCTGCACAAAATGGTGATTTAACTGAAATTGCAGATGCTTGTGGTGATATGCTGTACATTTTGTGCGGAACGCTCTTAAAACATGGCTTACAACACAAAATCGAAGAAGTTTTTGAAGAAATTCAAAGAAGCAATATGAGCAAACTTGACAAAAATGGAAAGCCTATATATAGAGAAGATGGTAAAGTATTAAAATCAGATCAATATTTTAAGCCAAATATAAAAGCGATACTTGAGAAATAAGAGTATTTCTAAACTATTATTACCTTTTTCAAAACCACAACAAACTCTCCTTTTGGATCTTTTTTAGAAAAATGTTCAATGAGCTCATCAGGATTACCGCGAACTGTTTCTTCAAATTTTTTGGAGATTTCTCTAGAAATAGAAATGGAACAATTTTCTCCAAAGCATTCTTTAGCCTCATTCAGCAACTTTACAATTCTATAAGGCGACTCATAAAGCACAATTGTTTTAACTATAGAAGAAAGTTCTGTCCACTTCTTTTGTCTTCCTTTTTTTTGTGGTAAAAAACCTTCAAAGTAAAAAGTATCGCAAGGGAAACCACTATTTACTAATGCAGGAACAAATGCTGTAGCACCTGGAAGCGTTTCTACTTTAACACCTTCTTCAATACATTTTTTCACTAATAAATAACCTGGGTCTGAAATAGCAGGGGTTCCAGCATCTGTTATCAATGCAAAACCATTTTCACTTTCTTTTATTTGAAGAACTAAACCTTCTGCCAATTTATGTTCATTGTGCATGTGATAACTTCTCATAGGAGTAGTAATTTCGAAATACTTCAATAAAAACCCACTTGTTCTAGTATCTTCAGCAAGAATATAGTCCACCAACTTTAATGTTTTGATGGCTCTAAAAGTCATGTCGTCTAGATTTCCAATTGGTGTAGGTACTACATATAAAATACTCATGGTAGTTTTTTAATTAAGATCTTGTTAAGACAATATAGTCTTGTAGCGCTGTTTTGAGAAATGTTATTTTTTTTTCAGGAGTTTCAGAAAGACCTAATTTCTCGGCAGTTTTTTCAGCTATTTCTCTTACCAAAGATTTGTGGGCTTCATTAGGGTTTTTTTTTAGTCTATCCATCGCATTTTTAATAAGCAGCATATCCTGATCACTCATTTGGATTACATTAGGATAAGTAGTTATATAATCTTTACTGCTTTTGATATTCAAGATATCTATAATGCTGAATTCTTTAGAAGGTTTAAGTTTTATTTGAATAGTATTAGCTACTAAATCACCTAATCTTTGTGATTTTTCGTTAGATAGAGCTACAATTAAACCCAAAGCACCAATGGTAGCGATGATGTCTATAATTCTAAAAATCCATCTCAAAAATAAATCCCCTATAGATGCATTATCTCCCGAAACATTAAGTACTCTAATTCCCAAAGCCATTTTACCTATAGTTTGACCTCCAAGCAAAGCTTCAGATAAAAAAGAATAAAAAAAACCAGGAAGCATCAAAATATATAAAAACAAAACCGCAACATTATTAAATTCATCATATGCGATTTGAACACTAAGTACACTTGCAAATAAAATATTGATAAGGACAAAGTAGAAAATCACAATGATAAAATCTAAAATACTAGCTACAACTCGACTAACTATAGGAGCCATTTCGTATTGTATCACTACATTATGTGATGTTACTATTTCAGCTGTTTTCAATTTTATTTTAAATTAAGAATTCTTCAAAAATAGCATCAATTTTTAAATTTCATTCACTTTTTGATTTGTTTTTCTTTAAAAACATTATACATTTATGCGCTGAGTTTTAGAAATGTCATTAAATAATTAAAATAGACGTTTCCCTTAAAGTCGATTAGACAAAATATAAACAAATGAAGGAAACGACTTTTATAAATCAAAACAAAAAGAATTGGGCAAAATTTGAAAAAATGTCCAAGACTCAACAGAATGATCCTGATGAGATGAGTCAACTTTTTGTTGAAATTACGGATGATCTTTCCTATGCGCGCACCCATTACCCCAAAAGGTCTGTAAGAGTTTACTTAAACTCGCTTGCTCAAAGAGTTTTTCATGATTTATACAAAAAAAAGAGAACTCCTTTTTCTAAGTTTATTTCATTTTGGACAACAGATTTACCTCTTGAAATGTATAGAGCAAGAAAAAACTTGCTTGTTGCTTTTGTAATCTTTGCCATTGGGATGCTAATTGGAATTGTTTCGACATATGACAATGAAGACTTTTTAGGGTCTGTAATTGGAGATGGATATGTAGCGATGGCTGAACAAAACATTGCTGAAGGAAAGCCCATGAATGTATATGGAAGTGGTCCTGAGTCTCTTACTTTTGGAGAAATTGCAATTAATAATATGAGAGTTGCATTTATGACTTTTGTTTTGGGATTTTTCTTCTCTTTAGGTTCTGGAATATTTTTGTTTTTCAACGCCATCATGGTAGGCGCTTTTCAGTGGTTTTATGTGGTGCGTGGACTCACATTGGCTTCATTTCTAACTATTTGGATACATGGAGCTTTTGAAATTCCATCAATTATTCTAGCTGCAGCAGCCGGAATAACTATGGGAAATGGTTTGCTGTTTCCAGGTACTTTATCGAGATTACAATCCCTTATAATTAGTGCTAAAAGAGGTGTGAAAATGATGATTGGTATTGTTCCATTTATACTGTTAGCCGCATTTATAGAAGGCTACGCTACAAGACATACTGTAATTACTTTGCACGGAGATCCTTTAGAAAGTGAATGGCCCAACAGTCTTAAATGGTTGTTTATCATGCTTTGTTTCAGTATTGTTTTGTTTTATTTTGTAATCTATCCATTTATATTAGCAAAAAAACAAAACTTTGATGGAAAAATAACCGAAAACCCTCAATATAAATCTAAAAAAGAAATTGATTTCTATAAAATAAAAGATGTTGGAGAAATTTTCTCTGATACTTTTATGAGTTATGCTAAATTACTTGGAACCTATCTAAAATTATTTTTAATTACTGTGCCACTCAATTTAATTTATGTTTACATGCTTTTTGAAAGAGTTCAATACTATCATTATAGTCATGTTGCGGATGGTTCTGGACTCCCTTTTACTGCAAGAGCAGATAAAATAATCGAAAACCTTGAAGTGCTTTTTACATGGAATGAATATTTTAGTTGGGATTTGTTTTTAATGCAGACTTTTATATTTACTATAAATACCTTTAGTGTGATTTTCCTTTTTAGAATTATGGTTCGAAAAAATCTTGAGCCTAATATTCGTTCTTATTTTGGCTTGATGCTTAAAGTATTTTTTTCCATCTTTTTGGCTTTTGTAATCCTTGGTTTAATTAGTGTAAAAGCACCCTTTGCGTTAATGATTTTTATTGGTCTTTTGAGCCCTTTGTTATTTATGTGGTTTATACCTACTGCCGTAAGAGAAGATTTAAAATTTAGTGAGGGTTTCCAAAAGGGATTTTCCATACCTTTCAAATCATACATGAACGGAGTAGGTTTGTTTGGTGCGCTTTTGATCACATTATTTATTATCTATGGTTTTGTAGCATTACCTCTCGATATTTTTAAAGATATGGCGCTTGAGTGGTTCGTATTGCCAATTGCTGAAAATCCCCAATACATTTTTATAGTTGTAGATGCATCCATTTATATTCTTTTATGTCATTTAATTTTCCCTATTTTTATCATCGGTTTTACAATGTTGTTTTATTCTACTTCAGAGAAAGATGAAGCAACAGGCATGTTTTTGAAACTCAAAAACTTTGGAAAAGAAAGTAAAGTTTATGAATCCTCAGCTGATGGTGATTACTGGTAAAACAAAATATATTTTGCTTTTGTGTTTGACATTAATTTTAAGTCAAGGTGTTTTTCATGCTCAAAAAACTCAAGAAGAATACCTGAAATCTAATCCCGACAAAAAAGAATTTAGTAAAGAAAAATGGAATTCCTTGAAAGGAAAACTAAAAAATGAATCATCTGGAAACACAAAGAATAATGGAAATGGAGAATTCAATCTTGAACCCAAAGATTTTACTAATGAAAAAGCTCCAGAAGGCGATTTTTACGAATATGAAAAGGAAAATAGCAAAGGTGATTATAGTGAATATCAAAACATGGAATATGAAGACTATGAATATGATGAAGAATATGATAATTATGAATATCAAGAAAACACTTATAATTCAAAACCAGAAAAAGAAGAAACTTACAGTAATATAAAAAAACCCAAAAAGCCTTCAAAACCTAAAAAACCTAAAAAAAGTAAACAAAAAAATATTGACACTTCTTCTGGCAAAACAGTATTTTCGGTTTTAGAAATCATTGCCTACATTGTTATAGGAGCATTAATAATCTTTTTGGTGTATTACTTTTTTCTCAATTATAAAGGAAGTGATACTGAGACAAAAATAGACGCCAATTTTGATGAAACTCCTCCTTCAGAAATTCCCAAATCTGAATTGGAAAGAAGATTAGAAGCAGCACTTGCTAAAGAAGATTACAGAGAAGCAATTCGAATATATTTTATTTTTATTATTAAGGACTTAGCAACCAAAGAATGGATTAAGTGGGAAAGAGAAAAAACCAACTATTCTTATTTAATGGAAATGAGAAATAAAAACCAGTTCGATCTCTTTAATGAGGTAGTTTCAATTTATGATGTCGTTTGGTACGGAAACTATATCATTTCGATGTCATTGTATCAAAATGTGGAACCAAAATTTAAACAACTACTCCAAGAAATTAATAACTAAAACAATTGAATAAAAATTTTAAATACCTTTTAATCGGTGGTGCAATTTTGCTGCTACTTTTCGGTGTTTATTATTTTACAAGTGGTTCAAATGCTCAAAATGTTGAAGAAAAAAATGAAATATATACAACAGAAGTAGGAAAACCAATTAATCCAACTGGCACATACTTACTTTATAATTTATTAAAAACTTACGAGAAGACTATTTCTATAAAAACAATTCAAACCACAGACTCAATTTCACTTGCTTCCTTATTGCCCATTGAAAAGCAAAACGGACATCCCAATTTATATGTCAATATCTCAGAATATTTTTATTTAAACTATGATGATAGAAACTACTTATTGGATTTTGTAAAAGAAGGAAACTATGCTTTTATTAGTTCTGATGTTTTTGCATCATATTTTTCTCAAGATTTTACAGATTATTCTAGTTTTACTGAGCCCTCATTTTTCGATACATTATTATATATAAACTTTGAACATCCACAACTAAAAAAGAATAAACCACTGGAGATTGTAAATGAAAACATTAATTTTCATGGGCGTCCAAAATATACAAATTTCAGTTTTTTCGACAAATCCAAACTTGATGGTTCTCATATTCGAATTTCTTCAAGTAATGGATATTACAACTGTGTAATGAAGTCTTTTGGAAAAGGACTTATGATTGTTCATACACAACCTGGAAATTTTTCAAATATCAATATCGCTTCAAAAGATGGAAAAACAAATGCTGAAAATATTTTCTCTCACTTTAAAGAAAACAATATCCATTGGCATCAAAATTTTGGGAAATATTCAGAATATAGAGGTATTCCAAGACCAAAAGTATATAATATACCACCTCAATATTCTAGAAAAAGTCCGTTAGAATATATTATCAATCACCCTGCCCTTTTTGCCGCATTTGTTTTAATTTTAATTGGATTAGTTATTTACATGATAGTCTTTAGCAAAAGAAGACAAAAAATTATTCCTCCTATCCCAGCCAATGAAAATTCAAGTTTAGAATTCATAGATGTTGTAAGCAAGCTTTACTTTCAACAAAAACAACATAATAAATTGGTCAACCATATGTTTCAAATTTTTGTGGCTTTCTTACGAGATAGATACTTCATCAATATTAGTAAAAAAGACCCTCTAATTGTGACAAGGATATCAGAAAAATCAGGAATATCTGAAGAAAAAATAAAAGAAATTTTTGCTACCTTTAAAAACGCTAAATCAAATAAATTTACAGAAAAACAGTTAATTGAATTACATATCATGCTTGAATATTTTTATAAAAAATGTAATTAAAATGAGTTCGGGGTTTTTAGAATACAAAACGCCAACTGCTTCGGACTAAGTGCTAACTGCTAAAGACTAAAAATAAAATTATGGAAGAAAATAAAAACAACGAAAACGAGAACTTGGAAAATGAAAACACGAATCCAAATCCAGTTCAATCGACAAATGAAGAAAACAATTTAGTTCCTCCCGTGAACGAAACTCCTGAAATGCCCAAAGTTGCAATGCCTCAAAGTCAAGAGACATTCAGCACTCCAAGTTTTGGAACTCCAAGATTAGATTTAAGTATAGTAAACCAAAAAGTAACTCAAGCAAGAGCAGAAATTGCAAAGTATTTGATAGGTCAATATGAAATGGTAGATTTACTACTTATAGGTCTTTTTAGCGGTGGTCATGTCTTATTAGAAGGTGTTCCTGGTATTGCCAAAACGCTTACTGCAAAAGTTTTGGCACAAACCTTATCTGTAGATTTTTCAAGAATTCAGTTCACTCCAGATATGATGCCTTCTGATATTATAGGAACATCCGTTTATAATATGAAAGACAGTGCATTTAACTTCAAAAAAGGACCTATTTTTACAAATATCGCACTGATAGATGAAATCAACAGAGCGCCAGCAAAAACACAAGCAGCACTATTTGAAGTAATGGAAGAAAGACAAATTACTTATGATGGGACAACTTACAAATTAGACTTTCCATTTTTGGTAATTGCCACTCAAAACCCAATCGAACAAGAAGGAACTTATCGATTACCAGAAGCTCAATTAGATCGTTTTTTGTTTAAAATCAACTTAGTTCATCCTACTCTTACAGAAGAACAAGAAATCCTCAAAAGATATAAAAACAACACTCGAATTGACTTTGATAAAATCCCAAGCGTGTTTACAAAAACAGATTTGAAAAATATTCAAGAAACAATAGAAAGTATCAGAATTGAAGACGCAATTATAAAGTATATTTCCGAAATAACTCATGAGACAAGAATTCATGGAAAAATATATTTAGGAGCATCACCAAGAGCTTCATTGTCGATGCTAAAAGCATCAAAAGCAATGGCAGCTATCAGAGGAAGAGATTTTGTGATCCCAGATGATGTTCAGTTTGTTGCATATCATGTCATGAACCACAGAATTATACTAACCCCTGAGGCAGAAATGGAAGGTTTGGATGCTATGTTGGTAATTCAAGAAATTATTAAAAAAGTTGAAGTGCCTAGATAAATTCTTAGCAAATAAAAACTTTAAAATATCTTTTGAACTTATCTAAAAAAAAACATCTTCTTTCTAGGAAGTTTATCCTTATTTTTAATCCATTCATAATCAAATATTATATGAATATTAAAAATATAGACTTAAGAAAGGACTTACTATATTTTTTTGTAAGTTTAAACTCAATTTTAATTAACTAAAAAAAATTATGAATATAGAAATTGCAGGAAGACCAGCATTTGGATATCTACATGTAGATTTGGCTCCAGGAGAGTCATTTATTGCAGAATCAGATGCTATGGCAAGTATGAGCGGCAAAATGGAAATGAAAGCCAAATTCAATGGAGGTTTTTTTAGAGGCCTTGGGAAAAAATTCTTTGGTGGTGAAAGCTTGTTCATCAATGAATTCTCAAACCCAACTCAGGAAACACTAAGATTAACCCTTACTCAAGGATTTCCTGGTGATGTAATGATGATGGACTTAAAAGAGGGTGAATCCTTTTATATGCAACCAGGGGCATACATTTGTTCGGAACCTACTGTTAAACTTAGAATGAAATGGGCTGGCTTACACTCTTGGTTTGGGGGTGAAGGACTTTTCAGATTAAAAGTAGAAGGCACAGGAAAGTTTGTTTTTGGTGCTTATGGTGGTTTAATTGAAAAAGAAGTAGATGGTGAACTTATTATCGATACTGACCATTTAGTTGCCTATCCTCCAGGTTTTGAGATTAAAACTCAACTTTCAGGTGGTCTTATATCAAGTTTAACCAGTGGTGAAGGTTTTGTAATGAGAGTAAAAGGTAAAGGTAAAGTCATTATTCAAACTAGAAGTTTTGCTGGTTTAGCTAGTTGGATCAACAGAAACTTATAATTAATCATTAAAAAAGAAATTAAAATGAATATAGATATACAAATGAGGCCAGGTAGTTCAGTGGCTAAAGTGGTAATGGAACCTGGTGAAGTCTTAACCGCTGAAGGAGGCGCAATGATAGCGATGAGTAACGACATGGGCATTGAAACTACAACTCATAAAAAAGGGAAAGGTGGTATCATGAAAGGACTCAAAAGAATGATTGCTGGAGAAGGCTTTTTTATTAATCATTATACGCCTGGTTCAAATGGTGGAGAAGTTTACCTCGCTCCAACTCTTCCTGGGGATATGTTTGTAAAAGAACTTAATAACGAAAATCTAGTTATAACTGGAGGAGGTTATCTTGCTTCTGAACAAGGAATTGAAATCGACCTAAAATGGGGTGGTTTTGGTAAAGCCTTACTAGGAGGCGAAAATCTTTTTTGGGTAAATGTAAGTGGATCTGGAAAAGTATTAATCAATGCTTATGGAGAAATTTATCCTATTGAGGTAGATGGAGAACACATTGTAGATACAGGACATATTGTGGCTTATGAACCAAGTTTAGAAATGAAAATCACCAAAGCGGGTAGTAGTTGGATGTCTTCTATGCTTGGCGGTGAAGGTTTTGTTGCTAAATTTTCTGGAAAAGGAATCGTTTGGTGTCAATCTCACAATCCTAATAGTTTTGGATCAGCGATTGGACCAAGTTTAAGACCTGTTTAATATATTATCAAACACATTTACATACATACTTAATAAAGGTATGAATTAAAATAAAAAAATTATAAAAATGGAAAAATTTGAATTTAATTTCGATCATAAGCCAGACTACGCTTTCCTTACAGTTCAGTTACCAGCAGGTAAAACTATAAAAGTAGAAGCTTCAGCAATGGCTACTATGGATACGAATGTTAATATGAAAACTAAATTTAAAGGAGGTTTTAAAAGGTTTTTAACTGGAGAATCTATCTTTATTAATGAATTTACGGCACAAAACGGAGCGGGAGAAATTACTATTGCGCCAGCAGCACCTGGTGATATGGAGCATATTTATCTCGACAATCAAACTATATATCTTCAAAACTCGGCATTTGTCGCATCTGATCCATCTGTAGATATTGCTACTAAGTGGCAAGGATTGATGAAAGGTTTCTTTTCTGGAGAAAAACTCTTCTTAATCAAAGCTTCTGGTCAAGGGGATTTGTGGTTTAATAGTTATGGTGGCATCATGGAAATTGATGTTAAAGATAGTTATGTTGTCGATACAGGTCATATCGTTGGCTTTACAGATGGTTTAGAATACAAAATCTCTAAAGTTGGAGGTTATAAATCACTTTTCCTTTCAGGAGAAGGATTGGTTTGTAGATTTAGTGGAGAAGGAAAAGTCTGGATTCAAACAAGAAAAATTCAACCTTTAACTTCTTTCTTACATAGATTTAGACCTTCAAAAAACAATGGTTAAAAGTTTCTTTTAATTTTACTAAAAGGTTGTTAAACTTATTTAAAGTTTAGCAACCTTTTTTGTTTTAAAACTTAATTGAAAAAATGATTACAAAATATCCCTACTGCTATACCTAAATTTAAAGATTCTGACGCTCCAGTTCCTTGAATAGTTATTTTATGGTCAATTAATTCAGTAGTTTTTTTTGATAATCCGTGACTTTCACTTCCAAAAACTAAATTACAAGGTTTTTTAAAATTCGTATTAGATAATGTTTCGCCTTCCAATAGTGCTCCATATGAAGGCAGGTGGCTATTCGATAAATAGTTTTGTATATCTGTATAAAATATTTTAGTTCTAAAAATGGCTCCCATGGTAGCTGAAACTACTTTGGGATTATAACAATCTACAGAATTTGGTGTACATATGATTTGATTTATTCCAAACCAATTTGCTGTACGAATTATTGTCCCTAAATTTCCAGGATCGTTGATATCCTCTAGTATAACACTTGTTTCATCTGTGTTGGGATTAGTTTCTTTTGGAATTCTTACCAAAGCTAAGGCTTCATTTGCTTTACTGAAATTAGATATACGGTCTAGTTGAGATTTGTTAACTTTTTTGGAAAAAGAATGTTGTGTAAATGTATCCGAAGTACTGTAAAGTGTTTCAATTTGATAATCAGATTGAAGTAATTCTTCAATCATTTTTACCCCCTCTACCACAAAAAGTCCGTTTTCTGTGCGTTCTTTTTTTCTTTGAAGTGCATTAATAAATTTTATTTCATTGTGTGTAAGCATACTTTTGTGAAATGTTCCTTAGATTTGCTCAAAATTAGAAATTTTATAGTCATTCCTTGAGAAAAGTTTTAAAATATCATCTTATTTTATTTAACTCAAAATTTATACTAGCGTACATTTTTGTTTTTATTTTGACATCGTGTAGTCAAGTAAAATATGTACCCGAAGGTAAATACTTACTAAAAGAAAATCAAATCATAATTTCCAACGATACCATTTCTGGAATTAACTTAGTCAATAGAACAGGTGTTTCTACTGATGATTTGGCTCCGATAATTAAACAAAAACCTAATAGAAAAATCATTATTGGAAAATTTTATCTATGGTTATATAACAGAACGAATCAAGACAGAATTGACAAAAAAATAGCTAAAAACAAGGAAAAGTCAATTCATAAAAATGAAAAAATTCAAGAGAAGAACCAAAAGAAACAAGCAAAAAATCCTTCATATAAACCAAAAGAACTAGTAGAACGAAAAAAAACATTTGGAGAAAAGCTCCGAACGGCAGGTGAGGCTCCCGTAATTCTTGACTCTGTAAAAACGCTTAAAGCTGAACAACAAATGAGTCTTTACCTCATCAAAAAAGGATACTTCAATAATAAAGTTAAATCCGAAATCATATTACTAGATAAAGACTCAAAAAAGAAAAAAAACAAACAAAAAGCAAATGTCATATACAGGGTTACCCCCAACAAACCTCATACTATAAAAAATTATATTTGGGATATTAAAGACAATAACATTTCTAATGTTCTTATGGCATTAAATCAAGATTCACTGATAAAACCAAATTCTAACTTCGATACGGATTTGCTAGAGCAAGAAAGGGTGAGAATAACAAAACATTTATCTGAAAATGGTTTTTATTATTTCAACAAAGAATTTATTTTTTTTAGAGTTGACTCTACAATTGGAAACTATCAACTAAATGTAAGCCTTGGAATTCAAAATTTTAAATATAAAGATTTATCTAAGGATACATTGCTTGACAAACCTCATAAAGCCTATAAAATTGGGGTTATTGAAATCTATCCTGATTACGACATAAAGGATGATGAATACACCGATTATAAAATTTTAAACCTTGATAACATCGAAATAAAACATAAATATGAAATGAAACTCAAACCTGATTTGTTGGTTTCTAGTGTACTTTTTGACGTGGGAGATTTATATCAAAAATCAAAAGAAGAAGATACTTATAAAAAATTCATGTCGCTCGGAAACTACAGAACAGTTTCAATGAAATATGATACCATTCAAGGTGATTTAAGAGTAAGAATCTATTTAGAACCTTCGAAATCTCAAACATTTAATATTGCCGCAGATGGAACACATACCAACGGACTTTTTGGTGTAGAAGGAAGTATGACATATACACATAGTAATTTATTTGGAGGCGCTGAACGTTTGAGGATTTCTGTTTCAGGTGGATTGGAAATGCAAAGACTACTTTTTGCTTCAGATAGTGCTGACACTTTTGGCTCTGAAGTTTCAACTGTTAATGAAATAGCGAGCACATTTAACACTGTAGAGTTTGGTCCCAAACTCTCACTTACGCTTCCCAAACTACTTTTTATTCAATCCCCATTAGAGAGATTATTGAAATCAAAATTATCGAATCCTCAAACAGAAATATCCGCTTCTGTAAATTTCCAAAGAAGACCTGACTTTAAAAGAGGAATTGAGGAATTTTCTTTTGGTTGGATTTACCACGAAACAGCACCCATTACTATTAGATTTTATCCTCTAATTGTGTCCGCAATAGCCATAGAAAAATCAACAGATTTTGAAAATAGAATTAATGAATTGAATGATCGATTCCTTGCTGCCAGTTATCAAGATCACATTATTGCAGGTGGAAAAGTTTCTTTTATTTACAATGGACAAAATGATAAAAAAGTTAAAAACACTTTTTATTTTCAATCAACACTTGAAACTGCTGGTAATTTATTAAGAGGTGCTTATAATCTTTTAAATAGACCTTATGATAATGATAGTTTACAGAGTTATAATCTCTTTAAAATTAGATTTGCTCAATTTGTGAAAATTTCTGGAGACTTAAGGTATTATCAACCCGTATTTCAAAAAAGCAAATTAGTTTATAGAGTTGCTGGAGGCATTGGAGTTCCACTATCTAATTTGAATGAAGCTATCCCCTTTGAAAAAAGTTTTTTCTCTGGTGGTGCCAACGGTATGAGGGCGTGGAAAGCCAGAACCTTAGGTCCTGGAAGTTATACAGATCCCAACTTTAGATTTGATAAAATTGGAGATATTCAACTGGAAGCCAATGTCGAACTTCGTTTTCCAATGATCAGTTGGGTAGAAGGTGCATTGTTTGTGGATGCAGGAAATATTTGGACTATCAATGAAGACCCAGTGAGAACAGGAGGTCGATTTGATAGAAATGAGTTTGTTTCCGAAATTGCTATTGGAAGCGGTCTCGGTCTCAGATTCGATTTAGACTTTTTTATGATTCGATTAGATTTTGCTTTACCGATTAGAAATCCAGCAATAAACAAAGGTGAAAGATGGATTTGGGATGCCTCCAATAATGAGGAAAGAAGACCTTTTTACAGACCTCAATTCAATCTTGGTATAGGATATCCGTTCTAGATCTTTATTTAGTAAACTTCTTAAAATAGAACTATCCGCCTGTCAACCATCTGTAAATATCCAATCCGTTGGCATATAGCAATAAACTGAATAAAATAACCATTCCAATTATTTGCGCTCTTGTGAGGAATTTATCACTTGGCGCTTTTCCAGAAATCATTTCATATATCAAAAACAATACATGTCCTCCATCCAATGCAGGAATAGGAAGAATGTTCATAAATGCCAAAATAATACTGATAAATGCAGTTCTTTCCCAAAAAACTTGCCAGTCCCAAGCACTCGGAAAAAGACCTCCAATTGCTCCAAAACCACCAACTCCTGTAGAACCTTTTTTGGTAAAGACAAATTTAAACTGTGTAATATAATCATTCAAAGTGCCTATTCCATATGAAAATCCTTTTGCCAAACTTTCTCCAAAACCGTAGTCTTTGTGGCTAATAATTTGAACTTCTTCAGGATTTGTTTTGTTCTGAACTCCAATAGTTCCTTTTTCATCTGGTATTACACTTAAAGTTAAAGAACTATCATTTCTAAAAAAGGTTATACTTATTTCTTTAGACTTACTACTCTGAACGACTTCTGTTAATTCATTCCAATAAACAATTGGATTGTTATTTACGGCAATTACCTCATCTCCATTTTGAAAACCAGCTTTCATAGCGGGTGAATCTGCAAATACACTATCAAAAACGGCTCTTTTAATTCTCGGGCTAAAAGGCTGCATTTCACCTGCTTGAAATAAAGCCATATCGGTACCTTCTTTTACCTTTAAGGTTTCAATGGTTCCGTTTGGGTGCATCACTTCGATGTTTTTGACATCGTGAAAAAGTATTTCCTTATTGACATCTAATACATTAAAAGGTACTTTTCCATCAATTTTCAATACTTGATCTCCATCCTGAAATCCCATTTCTTCCATAAAGGGAGATACGGCAAATCCGTGAGTTACATCTCCTGGTTTTACATAGTCTTGCCCCCATACAAATAGCAACATCATGTAAATAAAAAACCCTAGAATTAAATTTACAGTGACACCTCCCAACATAATAATCAATCTTTGCCAAGCGGGTTTGGATCTAAACTCCCATGGTTCTGGAGCCTTTTTAAGTTGCTCTTCGTCTAAACTTTCGTCTATCATACCCGCAATCTTTACATATCCACCTAATGGCAACCAACCAATTCCGTATTCAGTTTCCCCTTTTTTGAACTTCAACAAACTGAATCCCGCATCAAAAAATAAGTAAAATTTTTCTACCCTTGTTTTGAAAATACGAGCAGGAATAAAATGCCCCAATTCGTGAAGCACAATAAGTATAGATAAACTCAATAAAAGTTGAGCAGCCTTAATCCAAAAATCCATATTAAATATTTTGAGCGAACAAAGATAGTCTTTTGAAATAAAGTGGGTAAAAAATCTATTTTAAATTGTTTTTTCTGCTTTTTTAAAATTTTCAAAGATTACCTCAACTTAAATATTCAATTAAAAACATATTAACAACCCTTTTTAATCGATTAAACTGCTTTTATTTTCGTTTAAATTAACTTTTTAGTTTTCTAAAATCAAAATTTAAATTTGATTATTTAGCATTTTTTAGTTTAATATTTTGACGAGTTAAAACATTTCAAAACTTTATATCAAATTTGATAGTTAACTTAAAATTAACATTAATTTGCTTTTAATATGGAGTAAACTTTATTTACCTTTGCAGTCGAATTAATTGAATGATTAATAAAATGAAAACCATGCCCTTAGAAGTTCAACAAGAGATATTAGATATCCTTGAGAGCGATGAAAAAACAACACTCATCAAAGCTTCAAAAATGAAGCAAGCAAGATTGGTGATTGCTTTAAAAAATAAATATGATTTCAAAAAGAAATCATTGGGTATGAACTAAATTTCGGATTTCTAACAACGATATAGGTTTATTGAGTTGTTTCATTGGTTAGAAAGGTCGCAACGTTTCACGTGCGACCTTTTTTTGTAATATTATTTTGAGTTTACAAAGGAGAATCACTACTTTTACATTAACAAAATTATGAAAAACAAAGGAAATATAATAGTAACAGGTGGCGCTGGATTTATTGGTTCACACACAGTAGTAGCGCTTATAGAATCTGGATACACGCCCATCATTATAGACGATTTTAGAAATTCTGAATCATTTATTTTGGATAGATTAGAGCAAATTACGAATCAAAAAATCATTCAATACAATTTTGATTGTGCTGAGAAAAATCAATTAAATCAAGTTTTTCTAAAGCATCAACCTGTTGGAGTGATTCACTTTGCAGCAGATAAAGCAGTTGGTGAATCGGTAAATCAACCTTTAAAATACTATCAAAACAATTTGCAATCTTTGGTTTCAATCCTTGAAGTTTGTTTGGAGAATAATGTTTCAAATTTTGTGTTTTCTTCTTCTTGTACGGTGTATGGTGAACCTGAAAAAATGCCTGTTTTGGAATCGACTCCTATTGGTTTCACTGCCTCACCCTATGGATACACCAAACAAGTATGTGAGAGAATTTGTAGAGATACCGCATCGGCTCATCCAGAAATTAAAATCACACTTTTGAGATATTTCAATCCAATTGGAGCACATCCTTCTGGATTAATTGGCGAATTACCTATAGGCGTTCCCAATAATTTAGTGCCTTACATTACGCAAACTGCAGCCGGAATTAGAGAAATGCTTACTGTTCACGGCAATGATTATCCTACTCTAGATGGAACTTGTATTAGAGATTATATTCATGTATGTGATTTGGCAAATGCTCACGTTTTGGCTTTGGACAACAAAACGCATAGCACCAAAAATATAGAAGTCTTTAACGTGGGTACAGGTGTTGGCTCTAGTGTTCTTGAAGTAATTCAAACTTTCGAAAAAGTGAATGACATTGCATTAAATTATCAATTTGGTAAAAGAAGAGAAGGAGATGCTGTTCAAATTTATGCAGACAATTCAAAAATTGTTAATTCATTAAATTGGAAAGCTCAATATTCGCTTGCTGATGCACTTAAACATGCTTGGAATTGGCAAAAATTATTACACTAAATGAAATTATTCGTAACATTCATACTCATTATATCATTCGGCTTCTTGACAAATCATGAAGCACAAGGTCTTTTTAGATATTTTAATTGGTCTGCATACAGTGATGGTCCTGAAAGAATTGATCATGTTGTTTTAGATTTCAATCACGATAGGTTCCAGATACTACCACAAGGCGTAACTCAAGGTTATTTTAGTTTTGGAGTTAATGCATATTTATTTCATGATAGACCCATCAACAAAAAAGGAACACTTGCTTTAGCCATTGGAGCGGGTGTAAGTGGTTTCAATGTTCATAATAATGGTCAATTTTCTTACACAGAAAATGACGAAGGGAATTTGATTACTGAATTTAACCCTTTTTCTGAAGGACTTGAGTATAAAAAAAATAAACTCAATTTAAATTATGTAGAAATACCTGTGGAATTTAGAATTCGTACCATGAAAATTGATGAAGAAGATAAAAGTAGAACAAATTTTAGATTGTATCTTGGGTTCAAAGCAGGATATCTTTTGAGTAGTCATACCAAATACAAAGACGATGATTCGAAAATAAAAGTCTATAACATTAAAAATTTATTAGAATACAGATATGGACCCACTGTTAGAATTGGATTTAAAAAGATAGGTTTTCAAGCGTTTTACTCTATGACTTCTATTTTCAAAACAGGATTAGGACCCGAATTGTATCCATTTTCAGTAGGAATCACTTGGATGAGGTTTTAATAAAATCAAATGAATAAACTTCTTGCCACACAAAAAATCAAACAAAAAGCGTATGATTTAGGATTTCTATTTGTAGGAATTTCTAAAGCAGATTTTGTAGCAGAAGAAGCCCCTCGATTGGAGCAGTGGCTCAAAGAAAATCGTCATGGGGAAATGAAATACATGGAGGCTCATTTTGATAAACGATTGGATCCAAGACTTTTGGTAGAAGGAACAAAATCTGTGGTAAGTTTGCTCTACAACTATTTCACCCCCACAAAACAAACAGATTCGAATGCTCCCAAAATTTCTATGTATGCTCTGGGAGAAGATTATCATTTTGTCATAAAAGATAAAATGCACATACTGTTTGATTTCATTCAAAAAGAAATTGGTGAAGTTGGAGGTCGTTCTTTTGTGG
>CAWUIK010000025.1:0-33585 GCA_963922585.1 uncultured Flavobacteriales bacterium
TTAGTTAGTTAGTTAGTTAGTTAGTTAGTTAGTTAGTTAGTTAGTTAGTTAGTTAATTTGAAAATATTTGTCACATCGACTGAAATGGAGATGTCTAAATACTAAATTTGATAATCAGAAAACTTGATTAAGAATTCACCTTATTCTTTGCGTTCTTTTCGTAATTTCTTTATGCCCTTTGCGGTTAAAAGAAAAAGATGAACTCAGAAAGAGTTAGACAGTGAATTTATTAGTTAATGAGATAAATTTTTGTCATTTCGACTGAAGTGGAGAAGTCTAAAAATTGAAGTTGATAATTTGATAATGATACAATTAGAAAATGAAATTAAAAAAATTTAGAAGTTCAACTTTCAAAAGAGATTTCTATTCAATCAATTTCAAGTTCAATTGCATACTTTTATTTAGTTTGCCTATAAAATCATTAAAAAAATCTACTATCCATTGTCTGTTTTCGCCAGGTTGATGAACATAAAACCAAACATGACGAACTGCACCAAGATCTATAAATTCTTTTATTTTGGCGACCCAATTATCTATTCTAACTTTATCAGATGGGTGAAAATATTTTCCAACATAACGTACAAAAAGGTGTTTGTTGGTCAATTTTAATTGCAACACATCTCTTCTTTCATAGGTAGCAGTATTGATGGCTATAATGTTATTTTCTTTAAATATAGGAAACCAATCGTTAATGGCAGTTGGAGTAAACCAACTTGCATCTCTAAATTCAATGGCAAATAAGACATCTTTTGGCAATCTAGAAACAAATGTTTCTAATTTTTTTAAGTTGTCAAATTTTAGATAGTTCGGCATAACACCAAAAGAAATTCCATTATTTTTCCCCAAAGTATCTAATGCTACAAAAAACTCATCGAGCCTGTATTTTGCTGTGTCGTCATTCATGTCCTTTCTGTGTGTAATGACTTGTGGAATTTTCAATGAGAACTTAAAATCATCAGGAACGCTATCTTTCCATTTTTGTATAGTAGAGATTTTAGGGGTTCCAAATCGTGTAGCATTAACCTCTATACTATTTAGTTTTTGAGCATAAGTATTCAAAAAAAGTCTTTGAGGTGTTTTTTCTGGAAATAAGGTCCCAACATAATTTTTATCAGCCCATACTGGAGCGCCAAATCTAAACTCTATTTTATTGTAAGGAATTTTTTCACCTAAATCCAAAAATTGCAAATCTAAATTAGGTAAGGTGAAATCAATAGCATCAATATTTTCATCAATTACTCCAAACTTCATTTATAACGTTCTTCCAGGATATATTTTCAAAGCTTCCTCTAAACATTTTACAGCATTTTTGAGCGATTCTTGATTCAATACATATGCTAATCTCACTTCCTGAGTCCCTAAACCTTCTGTGGCATAAAAACCAGTAGCTGGAGCCATCATTACAGTTTGATTTTGATATTCAAAGTCTTCTAATAACCACTGGCAAAATTTGTCAGCATTATCAATGGGCAGTTTTGCAATGGCATAAAATGCACCAGCAGGTTTTGGGCAAACCACTCCTGGGATTTTGTTTAATCCATCCACTAAAATATCTCTTCTTTGAACATATTCTTCTATAACACCATCGAAATAACTCTGAGGTGTTTTCAAAGCTTCTTCACCAGCAATTTGACCAAAAGTAGGAGGAGACAATCTCGCTTGTCCAAATTTTAGTGCCATCGACATAACTTCTTTGTTTCTGCTGATTAACGCACCCACTCTAGCCCCACACATGCTGTATCTTTTAGAAACAGAATCTACTAAAACTACATTTTGTTCCAAACCTTCTAGAGATAAACAACTTGTGTGTTGAAAACCTTCGTAGCAAAATTCTCTATAAACTTCATCAGCAAACAAAAACAAATCATGTTTTAAAACGATTGCTTTAAGTGTTTCTAATTCTTCTTTGCTATATAAATATCCTGTAGGATTTCCTGGGTTACATATTAAAATACCTTTAGTTTTTGAAGTGATTTTCTTTTCGAATTCTTCAATTGGAGGTAATGCAAAACCATCTTCGATCTTAGCTGTAACTGGAACCACATTGATGTTGGAAGTTACAGCAAACCCATTGTAATTAGCATAAAAAGGCTCAGGAATGATAACTTCATCACCAGGTTCTAAACAAGTTTGAAAAGCAAATATCAAAGCCTCAGAACCTCCTGTAGTAATCATAATATCTGTAGAAGGATCTAAGTCTATCCCTAAATTGTTGTAGTATTTTGCCAAACCTTCTCTGTAAGATTGGAAACCAGCCGAATGAGAATATTCAACTACTTTTAAATCTAGATTATGCATTTTATCGAGAACCACTTGAGGAGTTTCGATATCTGGTTGACCTATATTCAAATGATAAACTGTTCTACCTTTCTTTTTTGCTGCTTCAGAAAAAGGGACTAACTTTCTTATTGGTGAAGCGGGCATTGCATGTGCTTTTGAAGATACTTTTGGCATAAAGATTTTTTTATAAATTATGAGACGCCAAATTTATAACTCAATAACCAATAAATCGAATTTTTTATAAAATAAAAATAAAATAATCTACCAAATTATTTCTTTTTTTCCATATTGTTTCAAGATTTCATTGGCTTTGCTGAAATGTTTATTTCCAAACCACAAACCTCTATTGGCACTCAATGGAGAAGGATGGCCAGAAGTAAGAATAAAATGTTTTTTTGAATCAATAATTCTTCCCTTTTTTTGAGCAAAACCTCCCCAAAGCATAAAAATTACTCCTTCTTTTTGTTTAGATATTTTCTCAATAACTGAATCTGTAAAAATTTCCCAACCTTGGTTTTGATGAGAACCTGCTTGATGTGCTTTAACTGTTAAGGTGGCATTCAACAAAAGGATTCCTTGGTCAGCCCATCTTTCAAGATTTCCAGAGATAGGTATATCAATGTTGAGGTCATTTTTTATTTCTTTAAAAATATTAATAAGCGAGGGTGGGTGAGGAATGCCATCCGAAACAGAAAAACAAAGTCCATTTGCTTGATTGGGTCCATGATAAGGATCTTGACCAATGATTAAAATTTTCAAGTTATCCCATTTACACCTTTCAAATGCAGAAAAAATCTTATTACCAGGAGGATAAACTATATCTTTCTTATATGCTTCTTTTACAAAAGATGCTAATTTTTCAAAATAAGGCTTATTGAATTCCTCTTCTAATTGCTTTTTCCAACTTTGTTCAATTGATACTTCCAACTTTTTCTCAAATAGATTTTTTTCAAATTTAACAAATGAATTCTATTCATCACAAGAAACTACAAAGGAATATAAAAAATTGTAAATCGGTTAAAACAAAAAAAGCATCAACTAATGTTAATGCTTTTAATCTGTGGGCGATGTAGGATTCGAACCTACGACCCCCTGCTTGTAAGGCAGGTGCTCTGAACCAACTGAGCTAATCGCCCTTTTGTATTAGGGTTGCTGTCTAAAGCGGGTGCAAATATAGGTCAAATATTTATATCTGCAAATTTTTAATTAAAAAAATGAGAAATAATTTCAGCAACCACAAAATTGCTTCCACCAATAAAAATCAAATCATCAGAATGTGAGTTGTTTAGTGCTTTTTGGTAGGCTAAAGATAAATTATCAAAAATTTCAAAATTATAACTGTGATCAAAATATTTTACCCATTCAGTTTTTGGAAACGCTCTTTGAATTTGTGGTTCGGATAAATAATAAACCGCATTTTGGGGTAAAATACTTGCAATTTTTTCAATTTCTTTGTCAGCCACCATTCCCCAAACAATATGTAGGGTAGTGTAGTGCTCTTTTTGAAGTTGACTCACAATTTGAGATATTCCAGAAAAATTATGTCCAATATCAGCAATAGTTTTCGGTTTTGTACTCAAGATTTCCCACCTTCCTCTGAATTTGGTATTTTGTATGGTATTTCTTAATCCTTTTTCTATGATTTCTTTATCTGTAATTCCTATCACTTCTAAAGTTTTCAAAACAGTTCCTTTATTGAATTTTTGATAATCACCCTTTAAATCACATTCCAATTCACTTTCTTGGGCAGTATAGAATTCAGCGTTATTTTGTTTTGCGATATTTTTAATTACTTCTATTACTGAGTGTGAGTTTGCACTACTTAATACAATAGGCGTATATGGTTTTATGATGCCTCCTTTCTCTTTTGCGATTGCTTCAATTGTATTGCCTAAATATTGGGTATGATCAATTCCTATAGAAGTGATAACAGAAATAATTGGCTTTACAATATTTGTAGCGTCCAATCTGCCACCTAAACCTGTTTCCAAAACGACATAATCTACCTTGTTTTCTCTGAAATAGGTGAATGCTAATGCTGTGGTCCATTCAAAAAATGAAGCATTCATTGATTTTAAAAATGCTTGATGCTTTTCTACAAAATCAATAACCCAAGCTTCACTTATTTCTATCCCGTTGATTCTAATTCTTTCCCTAAAGTCTATTAAGTGTGGTGAAGTAAAAAGCCCAACATTGAAACCAGCGGTTTGTAACACAGATGACAACATACTACAAGTAGAGCCTTTGCCATTGGTTCCTGCTACGTGTATGATTTTTAAATCTTGTTGTGGATTACCTAAGTATTCACAAACAGTTTTAATATTCACTAATCCTGGTTTATAGGCAGCGCCACCAATTTTTTGATATTGTGGAAATTGTGTAAATAGAAAATCCAGAACCTCTTGATAGGTCATAAAATGTTGTATTAGTCTAATGTAAAGTTAATAGACTTGTATAGTTTTTGTTTTTCGGCACCGTTAGGATCTTTATTGAATTCCCAATCCCAAGCAGCTTTTTCAGCAGTTTTAAAATGCGACTCGTTGGTAGTTGTAGTAAGAGAATGAGATTTTAAAACTTTTACAGAAATTACTTTTCCTTCTCTATCGATAATGAGTTCAAGCATAACTCTTCCCTCGTCTTGAACAGGATTTTTAACCACTGGATTTTTAACAGGAACTCTGCTTTCACCATCTCCAACTCCATTTCCAATTCCAGGTCCATCTCCAGCGCCAACACCAGTTCCGTTACTTCCAGAACCATCACCTCCATTATTTCCGCCTCCAGTTCCTCCAAAAGGATTTCCACTTACCGCAGGAGTTTGAGAACTTCCTTGACCATCTGCTTCTGAAGAATTGTTGGAAGGTTTTGAAACTACAGGAGAAGGATCATTTTGAGTGTTTTCTTCAGGTACAGGGTCTTTTTCTACTGTTGGTTTTTTGGGAGCAGCATCTTCTTTTGGAGAATCACTTTTGGTTTCGCTTCCTCCAGAACTGCTGCCACCAGCAGAGAAATCTATAATCGCTACAATTTCTTCTTTGGGTTTTTCTTCTTTCTTTTCTTCAGGACTGTCATCTGGCATCATGAAGAAAAATAATAAAAGTAAAGCACCGTGAATACCAAATGAAATGGTCTTCCCTAAGTTATTGTGATTTTTGTTGATCTTTTCCATAGTAGAATTATACTTGTTTTTATAATGTAATGTTACAACAGAAACCCAAAAAAGTTCGATTTGAGATTAAAATTTAGTTTTGATAACTAATTTTAAAAAATTCTTTTTAGCAACATCAATTACGGCAACATTGTATTGCCAATTAGAACCTTGGTCACCGCTCAACTCAACAATACTATCTCCAGTAGCAATGACTTCACTTAAAATGGCTTGTTCAAGGTTTTCCATAGAAACTAAATCCGCTTTTGCACCAACAAAAATTTCATTATTTTTAGAAACGGAGACCTTTATGACATCTTGAGGAACGTCAGTGTTTGAAGGAGGTTTACTACTAGGTAGATTAAGCGGAATGTTTGGAGGAGAAACCATAGTAGAAAGTACAATAAAGAAAATAAGTAGTAAGAATACCAAATCCGTCATGGACGACATTCCTCCTTCAACTTTTACTTTATTTTGAGATCTTAAATTTCGCATAATGCTTTAATTATTTTCCTGGTGCTTCTAAAATATCTAAAAATTCAATGGAACCGCCTTCCATTTTTTGAATTACTTTTTCTACTTTACTTACCAAATAATTATAAAATACGTAAGCAATAATACCTACTACTAATCCTCCAACGGTAGTAATCATCGCTTCAAATATACCACCTGCTAAATCTGGCAATTGGAATGTAGTAGATTTTGAAATTGTTGAAAATGTTGAAACCATTCCCAATACAGTTCCTAAGAAACCTAACATTGGTGCTGCACCTGCAATAGTTGCTAAAATTGAAATTCTAGCCTCTAAACGATATACTTCTAATTTTGCCACGTTTTCTATAGAAGTTGCTATGTCTTCCATAGGTTTACCGATTCTGTTTAAGCCTTTCAACACCATTCTTGCAACTGGATTATCAGTAGCAGCACAAACTTGTTTGGCAGCATCCAGTTTACCATCCTCAACATAATCTTTTACTTTTCTGATTAAATCATTTTCTCCTTGTAGCGATTTTCTAATGGTTAAAAATCTTTCGATAAAAATATAAATGGTTAGTATGGAAAGAAAAAAGAGTAAACCCATAACAATGACACTTGTCCAACTGATTGCTCCAGTAACTGGGTCTATCCCCCAGATTAATTGCCACATAGTTCTAGAAACAACTTCTGCTTTTTCAGTCCCAGCAGTTGCAACTTGTTCTACAACTTCCTCAGTTTCTAATTGTACTTTATGTAATAAATCGAAAATATTCATTTTTATAAAACGTTTAGTTTATGTTTTTAGTATAATTTAATGCATCAATAAGAAAACTCCAATTCCAGCAAGGTAACCTAAAAGGGCTAAAAGTGCTATGTTTTTTAAGTACCAAAAGAAAGAAATTCTTTCCATTCCCATAGCAACAACACCTGCAGCAGAACCAATAATTAACATACTACCTCCAGTTCCGGCAGCATAAGCGATAAAATGCCAAATTGGGTTATCCATTTCAAGTGTAAACATTCCCATACTTGCTGCAACCAAAGGAACATTATCAACGATAGCAGAACCAGCACCTAGCAACATTACAAAAACGTTTGTATCCATGCTCGCTTCAACTTGTTGTCCGAAAACGAAGATTAAACCTAAAGATTCTAAAGCAGCAACTGTCATTAAAATCCCTAGAAAGAATAAAATCGAAGGCATTTCAATTTTTGATAAAGCTTTGAAAGTTGGACTGTGTGCATGTCCTGCGCTTTCAGATCCTTTATTGTTGAATGAAAACTGTCTGTTGGTAATTATTTCAGCCACCATAGCGAAAATACCTAAAGAAAGCATCATTCCCATGTATGGAGGTAGGTGAGTTACAGTTTTGAAAATAGGTACAAATACAATTAATAATAATCCTAAATACATCATGAATGGTCCTTTAGGGTTAGAATCCTCTTCAATTTTACCTGCTTCAAAAGATCCTTTAAACGCTGGTAAAAATCCAGCAATTAAAGTAGGAACAACCATACATAATATTGAAGGTAAGATTAAGAATTCTATTAGTTTCATGGCACTTACTTTTCCATTCATCCAAAGCATTGTAGTGGTAACATCTCCAATTGGTGACCAAGCACCACCAGCATTAGCGGCAATGATAATCATCCCTGCATACCACATTCTGTCTTTGCTTTCAGGAACTAATTTTCTTAGAATTGTAATCAAAACGATAGTAGCTGTGAGGTTATCAATAATAGCAGAAAGTATAAATGCTAGAATAGAAACAATCCATAGTAAGGTTTTCTTCTTGTTGGTTTTAATGTAGTTTTTGATAGTTGCAAAACCATCAAAATGGTCAATGATTTCAACAATGGTCATAGCCCCAATAAGGAAAATTAAGATTTCACAAGTTTTTCCAAAATGGTGAAGTAATGTATGCTCAAGCCACCCTCCTTTACTTGCGGAATAAGTATGCTCTCCATGTTCAAGATTTTCTGCAACATGAACAGGTAAATTAGCAAATCCATCAACTAATTTGCTAGCATTAGAGTCAAACCATTGGTCAAAGCCCTCAATGCCAAAAGCGATTAATGCCCAAGCCATTGCCATCATAAGCAAAGCAGGAACTAACTTATCAACTTTCAAAGTGTGTTCGATTGTGATTGCTAGATACCCTAGCGCAAAAACCATTACTATTAATATTTCCATTTTTATATGTTTTTCCTAAATTTTAATTTATAAGGATTTTACAAAAGTATTCTTACAAAGAAGTGATTAAACGTCCTTAAAGAAATCTTTTAAATAATTAAATGTTAAATAAGTTGCTTTAATGCAATTTCAAAGGCAGTTTTAGCAATTTTAGTTTTGCTGCTAGATACCGAATAAGATTTTTCTAAAGCTTTTTTGATGATATTTGATGTGTCTTCAAAAATAGCTGCATCCTCTAATTCTTCTAAATCAGAACTCATTAAGTAAGCAAATACTCTAGCCATACCACAATTTGATATAAAGTCAGGGATGACACTAATCCTATTATCAGTATAATCAGCAATAGGTCCAAAAAATATTTGTGGATCAGCAAAAGGAACATTGGCTCCACAAGCAATTACTTCCATACCAGCATTAACCATTCTGTCTACTTGATCTTGAGTGATTAATCTAGATGCTGCGCATGGTAAAAATACTTCTGCTTTAATATCCCATATTTTTGCATTGACTTCGTCAAAAGTAAGCATGTTATCAGCAACTAATTTGTTACCTTCTTTTTTTAAGAAAAGAGTTCTAATTTCTTCGAGTGTAAATCCATTTTCATTGATTAATCCTCCTACTCGATCTATGATTCCAACTACAATTGCACCACTTTGTGCCAAGTAATAAGCACCTGCACTTCCTACATTTCCCCAACCTTGTATAATTACTCTTTTTCCTTTAAGGTCACCTCCATAAATATCATAATAATGTTTTACAGATTCTGCAACACCAAAACCAGTTATCATATCAGCAACAACAAATTTTCTAGAAACTTCAGGGCTGTAATTAGTATCTTCAATTGCTTTCAATACTCCTTGACGTAATTGTCCTATTCTATTAATTTTTTGGGCTTCTCTTGGTTGGAAATGACCGTTGAAAACTCCTTCTTGAGGATGCCAAACACCACAATCTTCAGTAATTGGAATCACCTCATGTATTTCGTCTACATTTAAATCTCCACCTGTTCCATAGTAATGTTTCAAAAGTGGCGTTACTGCAGCGTACCATCTTTCAAGAACACCTTTTTTTCTAGGGTCATTTGGATCGAAATTAATACCAGATTTTGCTCCACCTATCGCTGGACCAGAAACGGTAAACTTCACTTCCATAGTTTTCGCAAGCGATTCTACTTCTCTTTTATCTAGACCAGTCCTCATTCTGGTTCCACCTCCTGCAGCACCTCCTCTTAAAGAGTTAATTACTACCCAGCCTTCAGCTTCGGTTTCTGCATCTTTCCATTCAAATACTATTTCGGGGCGTTTATTTTCAAATTTCTCAAGTAAGTCTTTCATTGAAATGAATAATTAAGTGTAATAATTTTTTTAGCAGTTCAAAAGTATAAATAAATGACAAAGCCCATTCGTTTTGCAAATAAAATATTTCTTATGTTGATAATTATTTCGTTAAATCAGAAACTTGAAATTAGAAATAGGAAAAAGCAAAGGTTTAAATATTTGTAATATTTACTTATTGTATTTTAATTCACAACAATTTTTTTAGTAATAACTTTACCTTTATCAAACAATGAAACTATGTAAACGCCTTCTTCTAAAGAAGAAATTTCTAAATTTGAACTATTAATTTTTTTAGATAATATATGCTTCCCTAGGATATTGTAAATCTTAATTTCATTTCCAACCAATTCTTTTGAGACTAAGATGTTAAATCTCCCATTATTTGGGTTGGGAAAAACATCCATATAGATAGTTTTGTTTTCTAAAATACTTGCATCTTGGCCATCAATGACTTGGAAATAATCTACTCCCGCTTCTACAATATGACCTCCTAACATTTGCCAGTCTGCAGTTTCAAAAGTGATTGTCATTGAATTATTAGGAACTATATAATCAGAAATTCTAAAAGAAACATCAACCCACTGATTGTCGCTTTGATTGTTTGTTTTAAGATGTGCTCTTACTTTATTGTTTCCATCATGGATAAAAATTTGTAAACTGTCATTGGGATTTCCATTTCCTCCAAAATTGACCCACCATATTTTTGCAGTGACAATAGGACTATTGTAACTTGATAAATCCATTATCGGTGAAGTAAGAATTACATCTGCAATGTCAACATCATCGTCTCCTATGCCTGGAGTGTTACTATTTCCAGTCACATAAGCATAACCTCCACAATCTAAATTGTAGTCTTCATTGGCGTTGACAAACTCACCATTAGATGAGGTCCCAAATGGAATGGCTCTTTCCCAAACTCCATCTGGAGCGTTTCCTGACACAGACCAATTAAAATCAAAAATAAAGTCATCGTAATAACCTCTTGTCAATGAAGTATTGATGGTAGTTGTATTAGGATCGATAATATAATCGTTACATTCTGTTATAAAACCCCATTTTCCTATGGTCAAAGTATAATTTCCAGGAATTACATTAGTCAAATTCAAAATACCGTTTACATCTGTTGTACCAGTGAAATTAAAGTCATCATTTCCTAATGAAACCATTACATTTTCTATTTGAACTGTAAGTAGGTCTTCAGATACACTAATCGTAACATCTTGAGGAACCAATGGAGTAAGTTGCATATTTTGGACTTCAATAGTTCCGTTGGAAAGCGAAACACCAAAAATTGTGTCAGCAATATATGCAGGGTGATTGAATGCGATGTCATAAGTTCCAGCGGTAGCAATTCCCGTTTCGTATTCTCCTAGCAAATTGGTATTGTTTTGAATGTTTACGCCAATTATTTCAACATCAACTCCATTGATTGGATTTGAAGTAATTGCATTTGTGACAATGCCTTCTAGGTAGCATCCTCTTGTAAAATTGGCACCTAAAATATGAAGTCCGTTTTCGATATCAGAAGCAATTATGTTTCCAGAAGGCAACCAAGGATAAACTCCCCAGCAACCATTGAATCCTTCTCCTGAAAGGGTAGGAGCAGTATCATAATTTCCAACTTCTACCATATTTCCTTTGTTAGATACATCATGAATAGTAACTCCATCTCTGTAATACGAAGTAATGATATAATCATTCAAAAAATGAACATTATGAGGAATTACATTCATGCCAGGAGAAGATTGAATTCTATCGGTTTCAATTATATTCAAAGGATCTGAAATGTCATATTCGCCAATATGTCCATTTGCAATTTCATCTGTTGTGTAAAGATAATCTCCATTATCATTAAACCAAAGGTTGTGAGCAAATACACCAGGAGTAATTTGTTGTCCAAGAGCAATTGGATTGGTTTTATCAGAAATATCACTAATGGTAAAAAATCCATCTTCGATATGCGCTTGATATAATGTATCGCCTCTTACAACACCATCATGAGTATAGTAAATATCGGAAACTCCAACTTCTAAAGGATTCATAGGGTCTGGGTTTAAATCCAAAATGATAGTACCTCCATTTCCTCTATTTGCACCAAATATGTAGCAAAAACCATTTTCATCAATATACAAATTGTGAGATGTTTGCCATTCATTACCAGAAGGACCAAAATAATATTGAGTAGTAAGATTGGTATTTCCAGGTAAAGTACTTAAATCAATAATCAGCAATCCATCTTGTGCTTCTGTAGTTACATAAGCATAATTTCCCCAAGTTTTGATATCACGCCAAATAGAATTGGAGCCAGGTTCGTAAAAAACTTCAAAAGGATTAGCAGGATCAGTAACATCTACGATAGAAGTGCCATCATTGAGACCCACAATAGCGTACTCATTTCCATTTCCATCTACATATCCCCAAATGTCGTTGGCTTCAGAGTTTCCATGTGTACTTACAACATTTAAGTAACCCAGTTGGGTCATATTGAGTTGTGCTGAAATAAAAAAGGGGATAAGCAAAAAAGAAAGGATAATGTACTTCATAAAGTTGTGTTTGTATTGCTCAAAGTTATTGAAATTTCTTTAATGGGCAATACTTTGTTTGTAAACGCTACTTGTATAAATGAAGTTGTTTAAAGTTTTTTCATTAGGTAGATAGAAATCATAATTATTCATATCCATATTTAGATTTTGGCTTTTCTTTTTAATTCCAAAAGGATCTTCGTTATTAAAGTTAATTAATACATCTTCTAAAATTATATGTAATTCGTTTGAAAGCATTGCTTGGATTTTATTAAATATGAATTTTATATTTTTGTTATTTAGTATTATTTCGTTTCCTCCATAGGAGTAGGGCTGACATTCTCTTCTTTTTTTTGCTCTTCATTATATTCATAAATCATCCAAATGGTGAGTCCTATCAAAAGCAATAACATAAACAATTTTCTGTTTTTGTAAAGGGGTAGAGGAGGACGTTTGGTGATGTCTTCATAGGTCGTGCGAAGTTGGTTGAAGTTTTTGTACTTCAAGATGACTTCGTCTGATGGCAACTTGTCTTTTTTGTCTTTATTTAATTTATAGAATCTCATTACTTTTGGGATAGTATGACTTTTTTTAGTTTATCAATCGCTCTGTATAGTTTTATTTTTGCATTACCTTCTGAGGTTCCTATGATTTCCCCAATTTCTTTGAATGATTTTTTTTCAAAAAATCGCATATCTATCAAATCCATCTGCTCCAAAGGTAATTGATTTAATGCTTGAATAACCAATTCAAGTTTTTCGTCTGTAGAATCTTCTTTAACTTCTGCTAAAAGACTTTTTAAATCATTTTCGTTGAGTTCAACCTCTTGTTTCTTGTTGGCTTTTCTGAAGTACATATTCACTTCGTTGGATGCAATTCTATAGAGCCATGACGAAAATGGAAATCCTCTGTATTCATATTTCTTGAGATTAAGCAAAGCTTTAAGAAAAACTCTAGAGGTTAAATCTGCAGTTATTTCTTCGTCTCTTATTTTTTTGAAAATGAAAATAAAAATGGGTTTGTAGTAGAAATCATAAAGAGGAGCAAACCGTGCAGGGTTGAGTTTGGCAGCTGCTATGAGTTGCTTTTCTGTAACTGGTATCCTTTTAGTTTGCTCCTTCAACTTGTGAGTTGTATTAATTCATAAAGTGTAATGCAAACTTAAAAAAAAGGTACAGATGTTTGATGTTTGATGTTTGATGTTTGATGTTTGATTGTTGAGAAACTCCGAACCTCGAACTCCAAACAACTATTCCTCCTCGCTTTCGGATTGACTTTTAGAAACCTTGGTTTCTCCAAAGTATTTGATGAATAATTCAGGATATTTTTTAGACCATTCTTCAAATCTTTCGTGATCTCCCATTTGACCAGTAATCAAAAGATAGTTGACTTCAATTTCTTCATCAGTCATGGTCACACCTTTTTTGTTGACAATAGCACCTTTAGCGCTGTTGGGTTCTTCATCAATTGCATCTGGAACTAAATCTCCATCATTGTCTAAAGGACAACCGTTGGCATCAATCTCCCATCCTTTAGGTGTTTTGGGACATAAATCCGAAAGGTCATACACACCATCTTCATCTGCATCACTCACGTCTATCGTTTCAGCCTCTTTATCTCTAATAATTTCATCAGCACTGCGATAAGGTTTTCCAAAACTCCAACCTATTGATAAATTAATGTTATCAAATCTATCTTTCTTATTGTTAGATGTAACTCCATCAATTTCATTAGAAAAGGAGAAAAAGTGTTTGTAACTCAAGTTCACAAATAAATTATGTGTTACTTTAAATCCAAAGCCACCTTCTAAAAATATATAGGGAAAATTGGTCTTTTCCGTCATGATATCTGTCTCAAATTCATAATCTCTACTTATTAAAGTTGCTTCAGAAGCATTAGAACTATTTTCATCAATATTTCTAATATTACCATCTGCCCAATAATGATATGTTTGATTGTTTTGATCCATCAAATCAGTCTTTACGTTAAAAACTGAGAATCCTAAACCACCACCAGCAAAAATTGAAATACTTTGTTGTTGGCTGAATACTTTATCATTGTCCAATCTGTAAAAAACACCTAAATCACCACCATATATAGAAGTGCTAAAATTTTTAATTTCGCTACTGTCTAATCCAATATGTCCTAATTTATTGTAATTGATATTTGCTTTACCAAATATTGCTTTTGAAAAAGGGTGTAAGTAGAATAAATGAGCACCAGTAGTTGCACTTCTGGCACCAGAGAATTCGTAAATATTATTTAAATCACCATAATAATTGGTAGAACCTATTCCAAAACCAACTGCAGGATTCATTGATAGGTATTCATATTCTTTATTGAATTGTCCTACAGCTAAATTTGTGGTAAAAAGAAATATTACTCCTGTAAGGTAGTTTTGAAATTTCATTTTAATATGTTTTTACAATGCTTTTAGTAACTATGTTCGTTTCAGATTTAATTACAAAACTGTAAGTCCCTTTTGCTAAAGTTTCAATGTTAATTTTAGCATAATTCACTCCAGGTTGAAGATTGTTCATAACATCAGAAAAGACTTCTTTTCCTTGCATGTCAAAAACTTGAATTGTTAAAGGTTCGTATTTGTTTAAGTAAATTTGGAAAGTTACTTCATCAAAAGCGGGGTTGGGGTATGCACCAAATACTACAAACTGTTGATAATCTAGGTTTTCAATACCAGCATTTACATCCAAAGGAAGTGCAGGTGCAAGCGGAACGATTTGAGATGCAGGTCTTACTGAAAAACCACTCGCTTGATTAGCACATCTTTCACCGTCATTTACAAAATAACCTTCTGCAAAAAATTGATTTGTATTTGGGTCTTCGATATCATTCAAATAATAAAAATCAAATTGAGTTCTTTGTTTATTGACATCCAAAATACCATAACCATGTTCAGTAAGTTCAAAATATTGATTGTGAGAATTAGAAGTTTGAATAATAAAATCTGTTACTCCAATGGGTGACCCAGGAGAGGTTACACTAGTTACAACAAATTCTACTCCTGCCGATCCAGTACAATTACTTCCATTATAATTGTTGTGTGGAATATCATTCACCCATGAAGTATGAATGTCTCCTGTGAGGACCACGAAATTTTCAATATTGTTGTTCACAACATGATCCAAAAGTTGTTGACGTTCGTAAGCATATCCATCCCATTGATCGTAGTTTAAAACTACTCCTAATATTCTTAAGGGTGCAATCATCACTTGATTTCCTATTATGTTCCACTGTTTGTTTGAATTGCTCAAATTATTTGTCAACCAGTTGTATTGAACACTTCCCAAAAGACTTCTTGTAGGGTCACTTGCCTCAGCAGCACCACCTTGTTCATCTCTACCTTCAATTCTGGTATCAATCATAGGCATATTGATCAAATCACCGAACTCAAAAGAACGATAAATTCTCAAATCTCCTGGTTGAGGAGAACGAATAGGTAGCCATTCGTGATATGCTTGAGAAAAACTTACTTTTCTATCTGCCCAACTTCCTTCTGTAGCAGGGTCATGATTTTCGGCTCCATCTTTATAAGAATCGTTTGTGCTTTCGTGATCATCCCATACATTTATAAAAGGATACTGTTGGTGTAATTTTCTTAAATCTTCATCAAGTTTGTAGTGAGAATGTCTAACTCTGTAATCATCTAGTGTAATGATTTCATTTTGAGGTTCGTTTTCTCTACCAGCAATATTTGCTGAATATCCACCAACACCATATTCATAGATGTAATCTCCTAAGTGTAAGATACAATCTATATCGTTTCTGTTCATCAAATGTCTGTATGCACCAAAATATCCATGTTCATAATTAGAACAAGATACTACACCAAATCTCAAACTATCAACATCTCCCACAGGAGCTGTTTTGGTTCTACCTCTAATTGAGTAATGATTAAGTGCTTTGAAATCATAATAATACCAAGTATTGGGTTGCAATCCTGTCACATCTTCTTTGAAAGTCCAATCATTGGCTTCAAATGCAGTACCTACTCCTGAATTTACAATATTGGTCATGTTGGTATCGGTAGCAATTCTCCATTCTACTGTCACACTGTTAGTAGTGAGTGTATCGTCAGTAACTCTAGTCCAAATAATAACTCTATCTGAAAGAGGATCTCCCGATGCCACACCATGATAAAAAGGATAAAGTTCTGCAAGGTTTTTTTCTCTTAAGAAGTCATCTTGTGCAAAACCACTTAATCCGTTTGAAATAATTATTAAGGCAATTAGAATTTTTTTCATGATTCATTTTTAGTTTTTATTGTATAATTACTTTTTGAGTTGAGTTATTGATTTTGAATATATAAACGCCTGGAGCAATATTATATTCAGATAAATTGATGCTAGTTTCTCCTTGGAGATTCGTTTTGTTGAACATCATTTTTCCTTTTAAATTGAAAATTTGTAATTGATAACTTTCATTATTATCGATTAGAATATTTACAAAATCTTTAGCAGGATTAGGATAGATGGTAATTTTATTCTCGTTGGAATTACTTATTTGTTCATCTATACCAACTGTGCTGTGTGTGTATTTTAGATACAATTTAGCAGATTTTGAAGCGTCTTCATCTCTAGAAAAAGCACTTCTAGTTCCAGATCCTTCCATGATGAATGTCATGGCATTTCCAATTTGCCAGCCTGGTCTAGAAGTAATTTCAGATACAATATTGGCAATGTTTGGTGTTCTCTCATTCACTCCACTTGAGTTATTACTCCAAGGAGTAGCCAACCAATTTACTTCAGATTGAGTAAGTGTTCTACTTGAAATATTAAAATCAATGTTTGCAAAACCAACGGAATTATCTACATTTTCTCCTTTGATAATTACATCAGATGCATCACTTTGGTTCTCATCAGCTGTGAATTGGATGTAGGCTTCAATTACATTTGCTCCTTGAGGAATTTCTACTCCGCTAAATCTAAAACCGCACCATTGATTGTTATCAGGAATAGGCCAAGTCCATTGTTCTACAGTGATTTCAATATCTGTACTAGATAGATCAATACTTCCATCATCTTTATTTTCTTCAGCATCATCATCATTTGTAGCAAGAGGAACAGTAATTTCAATTTCACCTGCATATACTTTTACCTCATCAGAAACATTATGCCAACCTTCAGCATCAACTGCCCAAGCAGTGATGATATATTGCCCATTGTTTGGGATACTCCAATTGAAGTCATAAGGAGCAGTTAAATCGTTACCAATGTATACATCATTTACATAGAATTTTACTTCTTGAACAGTACTTGTAATAGAGGAAGCATCAGCAGTAATGGTTACATTTTGTGGTTGGTTGAAAAATTGTTGGTGAAACGGATAGGTAACATCTACCTGAGGTCTGTCTATGGTTTTGTGATTAAGAATGTAAACCACATCTCCATTGGAAGGGTTCCAAATGTTAATTCCAGTGGGAGGAGTAAATTTATCATTGTCTGATACACTTCCAACACTAGCAGCATTATCTGTTGCTACGGTTCTAACTTCAATAGTATCTTTTCCAATTTTCAACCAATGAAAACTATTAAAACTTCCTGAGTTTCTTGTCCAATACTTGTCCCAATCGTTGGTTCTGAGTGGAGCGCCCCAACATCCTTCACCTATGTATACTGATCCTCTTAATGAGTCTAATTCAAATCCATCTTCACTATTTGGTCCAGTACTAGGTTTTACTGGCCAAGTTGTTTTTACATCATGAGCATCACTTTCTACAATCAATTGAACTCCATAATCATAAAACATTTGTGCCCAAGCATTATATTGAGCATCACCATTAGATTTATCACTTGTGTGAGGTCTCATACAAGTATGATATTGAGCAATACTCCAGTCATGATTGTTAGCATTCGCAATTAAATCGTTTTCCAACCATGTAGATTGATTTCCCGCTATTGAGATCTCTGTATTCAAAGTGTATATTCTTAGGAAATTTCCTCCAACAGAAAGTGCATAATATTCATCTGTGCCAAGGATATCAAACATATCTATAACAGTTCCAGCAGATAGTTCGTGGTTTCCTCTTTCCCAGACTGTTGCCACCATTTTTCCATCGCTAGTTGTAGTAAGTTGCCAATCATCCATCCAAGCTTCCCATTCTATACCTGTGTTGAGCCATGTATAGTCACCTCCAAAAAGCACTAAATCTGGTCTCAATTTAGAAACCATCAAGTTGGCAGCTTCTCTTGGGCTGTTGTCCAAATAGGCTCTACTATCACCACCAGCAATTACAGAAATCGGTTCTGAATTTCCCATAGGAGTTGTTTTAAACCAAAATCTAGGTGAAACGCCATCACTATCTTTTATAACAAAATAATAAGCTGTATTTGGTGAAAGTCCAGTAAGTCTTGCAAAAGTATTATTCATACCATTAGCAGAAACAGATCTATCCACACCATGCGATAAAGGGTAAGATGCCCAATTTTGTCCGAAATCTGTAGTGCCATAATATACCATTGCGCCTGAACCTCCATTTTGATCCCAACCAATTACGACAGAAGTAGATGGGTCGTCTCGAAGGGAAAGTCTATATCTTCTAGTGTTGGATAAAATATCTGAAAATGAGGTAAGTAAAAGTATAACAACTACTAAACTTCTAAAAATATGCATGGCTGTAAAAATTAAAAAATTACTTTTGTAATGGTTTATAGTACAAAAATAAAAAAATATTAATATCAGTTGACCCTTTTAATGAATTTAATTTAATGATAGCTTTACTTAGAATAGGTGCAGTGTTTATGTTTTTAGGAAGAGCCTATGAACATATCAGATGGATAGGTCCATTTAGAGATATATTTTATCATCCTCAAGGATTTGGTGGATGGTTTTCTAGATTTATAGATAGGCCTCTTAATGAAATCTACAATGATCATTTTTACGAGCATGCTGTTAGTTATTTTTCAGACGGGGTGGGAATATTATATTTGTTGGCAGCATTAGTTATTTTATTTTACGAAAAACTATCAAAATTAAAGTGGTTGGTAATTGTAGCAACTTCATTTTTATTGTTGACTTATTTTGGATATCTCTATGGAAAAAATCTAGATCAATATGGTATGTTTGTAGAGCATGCTGCACAATTTATAATCCCATTTGCATTTATATGGCAATTTGAAAATAAAGACTTTAGAGTTCATTTTTGGGGAACTATTGCTATTGTTATAACTTTTGTTGCTCATGGACTTTATGCATATGGTTATTATCCTCAGCCTGGAAGTTTCGTAGATATGATGATTGTGGGATTCAAAATGGATGAATCAACATCAAGGTTATCCTTGAAAATAATTGGAATTCTTGATTTTATTTTTGGAGCGATTGTTATACTCAATATTTTTGTTTTAAAAGGCATAAAACTTCATTCAATCTTTATCTTTTTGATTAAATTGTTTTTGTATTATGGCATTTTATGGGGGGCACTTACAGCTATAGCAAGGATTTATGTCCCTTTTAATTTTGAAATGATGCTACATTCTTTCGATCAGTATTTCTTTCAGTTTATCGTAAGGTTTCCTCATTTTATAGTACCGCTAGTTTTACTACTAAAATTTAACAAAACCTCATTTAAGAAGAGTTAAGTTTATTGTTGATTTTGACTCAAAAGCCATTCAATTGCTTCATCTTCTTTCGATTTTAAAAAAGACTTTATAGGAATAGGTTTTTTCTTGTGTTGAACCATTTTAGAATAAAAATTTACTTATATTCTTTGTGGTAAAGTATTTAATAATATTACTTCTGCAGTTTTTAATTCAAAATTTGCCAATGCTTTCTTTGCTTCAATTGTGGGAACGTGAAAACTTTTAGAGGCATCAATTAAAACAGGTAATTCTTATCCATTACAAATCAAGTTACACATTTTTAAATGTTGCATAGCTTCCTCTTCATCAAATGTTTCATTGTTTTCAAGAAAAGTGACTCTTAAAAAACCTCTTTCATCGTAAATAAATTCAGCGGTTTTAGTTTTCATTGTTAGTAGTTATATTTCAAACATACAAAAAATTAGTTTAACGTAAAATATTTTGTTAATTAAAAGGATATTTAAAGTTATTTTAAATAATATTTTGGGGTTTTATTCATCAAGTATCACTTATAAATTAAATATATCTATTTTTGTTGTCTATATAGCGTAAACTTTAGTAATGAACATTAAGAAATTATTGCCTTTTGTTATCACCACTTTATTAGTTGGAATAATAATCATATTGCATAAAGTTTACCCTTCAATGTTTTTTGATGATAATGGAGTTTTAAATATAACAAGAATGGACTTAATTTATGAAGTTCATACTAGTGTAGCTTCTTTTGCTAAAAGACCTTTAACTTCATTTTTTGTAAAAACTTTATCTGATTTTTCAGGAATAAGTATTGCTTCTTCCTTTATTATTGTCAATTCTATTTTTTTATGGTTTAGCGGTCTTGCTTTATATTTTACTTCTTTAGCATTTAATAGAAGTCAATTAAAATCACTGGTTAATGTTTGTGTTTATTTTCTTTCATTTACAATTGTTTTTGCATTTTTTGATCCTATTTATACTTATGATGAACCTTTACAATATTTAATGTTGTTTTTGTCTACTTATTTTTTGTTAAGAGAAAAATTTATAGGTTTTGTAGTATCCATGACATTTGCCTTAGTTGCACGGGAAAGTTCTGTTTTATTATTACCCGCAATGTTTTTCTTTTTAAAAGAAAAACAATCATCTTTTAGTTTCTTTTCCAAAGATAATTTAAAAAGAATTCTATTTTTTTCTATTCCAGTCTTCATGTATGCAGTATTTAGTATTGTATTTATTAGTTTATTCAATATGGGAGAAGCGGTAACTGAGGAAATGTCCAGAAGATTTGATCCTTTTAATGAAAATTTCAAAAATCAACTTTATACAATGGAATCTATTTATTCTTTTGTACTTGTAATGGGCATTGTTTTGTATTTTTACTTTGTTAAGGCTTTGAGTGGGGATTATAATCCCTTAGAAAAGAAAATTGATAATGCCTTTGTTTTGTCTCTTTTTATAAATACTTTGGTTGTTTTTATATTCACTTTCGCAAGAGAAGCCAGATTGTTTGCCTTACCATTAATTTTTATCTGGATGTTTTTTAGTACTTTATTTGAAAATCAGATTAAATTACTTTTCAACTTTCAAAAAATAAAGTCATGTCTTTCAAATTGGAAGTATTCCTTGGTGTTGTTAATACTATTTTTTATTAGTTATCAATTAACTCATAGAGGCTTTCAATCTGAATTTTATTCGAATGACAAAAACCTTTTTAATGAATACTTTTTTGCTACATTAATGTTGATTTCATTTCATTTGGTTTTAACAATACATTCATTTAGAAATGAATCTAAGTTCATAAATGTTTCTGATAAAACAGCAAATGATTAAAGTTATTTAAACAAATTGATATAAGATTTTTTTCAGTACACACTTGTGTAGCTTTTGTAACGCTTTATTTCTTTTTCTAATTATAAATTTGCAACATGAAAGTTAAACAATACTTTTTGATTTTTATATCCTTATCCCTTCTTTCGAATGTAATTGAGGCACAAAATCCAGAAGGTTTTGATCAAATGGTAAAAAGTTATCTTTCAGAAACAGTTCCTTCTATAACTCCTAATGAAATTGCAGATAAGAATTATATTTTTTTAGATGCAAGAAGTAAAGAAGAGTTTGATGTTTCTCATTTGCCCAATGCCATTTATATTGGATATGATGAAATAAATTGGAATGCTGTGGATACAGTAAACAAAGATAAACCAATAGTTGTTTATTGTAGTATAGGATACAGAAGCGAGAAAGTGGGGGAGCAGTTGATGGCAAAAGGCTATCAGAATGTGTATAATTTATATGGAGGAATATTTAATTGGGCAAATAATGATTTTCCAGTTTACAAAGGAATTAACTTAACGAATGAAGTTCATGGGTATGCACAAAGATGGGCAATTTGGTTAGATAAGGATAAAATAACAATAGTAACAGGAGATTTAAAATTAATTGACATGTGGGATAATATAATCAATTCGTACAAAGGTTTTGCTGGATGGGTTTTCAGTGAAGTTACTTTTCAGACTGAAGTTTGGTATCAAAACTATTTTTTGTGGCTTTTGGTAATCTCAGCAATTGTTTTTGGGCTTGAAATTATTTTCCCTTGGCGAAAAAATCAAAAAATATTCAGAAAAGACTTCTGGATGGATTTTACCTATATGTTTCTCAATTTTTATGTTTTCGCTTTTTTCTTAACAGGATTTTATGTTTTGATAGGACAATTAATTGCTTACACAGGAGTTGACATGTCTTCTTATTCATTGTTGGATTTAAGTAAATTTCCTATTTGGTCAGCCTTACTGATTTTCTTTATCGCAAATGATTTTGTACAATGGTTTACACATTATTTATTACATAAATATCCTTTCCTTTGGGAGTTTCATAAAGTGCATCATTCTGTAAAAGAAATGGGCTTTGCAGCACATTTAAGATATCATTGGATGGAAAATGTTTTATATAAACCACTCAAAACACTTGTGGTCATAGTTCTATTTGGAGTTGAACCTCAAATCGCATTTATTGTTCATTTTTTTAGTATTGCCATTGGACATTTAAATCATGCGAATCTAAATTTGGATTATGGGCCATTCAAATACATTCTTAATAATCCCAAAATGCATATATGGCACCATGCAAAGGAATTGCCAAAAGATTTCAAAAACGGAATGAATTTCGGAATTTCATTGAGTATTTGGGATTACATTTTTAAAACGGCTCACATACCAAGTGATGGTAGAGATATCGAATTGGGATTTGATGATGATGAAAACTTCCCTAAAACAATTTTGGAGCAATCTATATATCCTTTGAATAAGAAGAAGTAATCCAGAGTTAAAATGTAATTCCTTTTTAGAATTTTATGTTGCTAAAAAGAAATATAACATATCACTAGTATTTCACTGAGACGCTCCGTTTCCTCCGTGTCTCTGTGGTATATTTATAGTAATTTCATTTCTAAACATATATAAATTTATTTTACTAATAATCTAGTTTCTAACTTCATCTAACTCTTTTATCGTATTTTTTTTGAACCACAAAGGCACAGAGAGCACAGAGTTGACTATATATCCCGTTAATTATACGTTTACAACATCAATAACCTTAAAAGACTTATTCTGTTTACTCCTAAAAAAAATTACATTTTACCTCTGTGTCCTCCGTGTCTCTGTGGTAAATTTAACAAATTATTATTTAATAATATATGTAATTTTGACGTGGGTTTAAATTTTCTTATATTTTGTACTGATTTTTACAAAATCGATTACAAAATAAAAAGTTGTAACTATACAAACTTTTGATTGATGTAAAGATTTCATATTCGTCCTTTTAAACTACAACTTAATTTCAAATTCTTTTGAACTAAACAAAAAAAATATTTGCCAATCTAAAATATTCTTATCTTGCATTTGCTTTTTAAAGGATGGAATATTTATATGAGTGAAAAACGTGATGTAAAGGTTTATGAAAATTTTCATATTCTTCTTTGGTTATTAAAAGACATTTGTTGGGTTACTGGACAGGCAGTAATGGGAACAATTATGATTGTTCCTACAGTTTCAATGGCAATTTATATTGCTTGGGCAACTCGTCATTCAAAAGTAGATTTTTATCACAACATGGCTGTAGTTTGTTGGATTACCGCCAACTCGCTTTGGATGTTGGGAGAGTTGTATTTTGATGAAACACCATTGCAAATTTATTACGAATATTCTCGATACACAGCGCTTTCTTTATTTGCTGTGGGAATAGGTTTTGTTTTGTGGTATCACATTAGAAAAAAAATTAAAAAGAATGAAGAAAATTAAGTTTTACTCCTCTAAAATTGGTTTGACAATCCTTTTGTTATTTCCCGTTTTCCTAATAGCTCAAACTGCCAGTGAATTGCATGAATTGGTAGTAAATACTATCAATAACGACCCTCTTGAAGCACAAAAATATGCTCAACAAGGATTACAAATTACCAAAGACAATACTCCAGAAAAAGTAGATGCTTTGAACGATATGGGTAATGTTTATTACTATCTTGATGAATATGAAAAAGGTGAAGAGATACTTTTAAAATCTATGGAAATGGCTAAGACCATTGATTATCAGAATGGATTAGGAGAAGGAGCTTTAACTATGGGGTATATTTTTCTTTTGAAAGGTCAATATTCGGATGCACTTGAAAAATTAACCATTGGTATTGAAGTTTTTGAATCTATCAATAATGATAACGGCTTGGCTCAATGTTATAATGTAATGGGGTCCATAAATTACCTTCAAGAAAACTATGAGAAAGCATTAGAGTTTTTTGAAAAAGCTTTAAAATATGGAGATAAAATTACTCAATCTGATAGTTATGTGAATATGAGTCAGATATACATGAGTCTTGAATCTTTCTCTGAAGCTAAAAAATTTGCAGAAATGGCTTTTGAATTAGGAAAAGAAAATGAAGACAATTATGTTATCGCTTCTTCTTTGGATTTACTTGGTCAAGTTTTAACTAATTACAATCAATATGAGGCATCTTTGATAAAATTATTCGATGCGCTTGAACTCAAGGAAACCCTACAAGATGATCAAGGTGCTTCCGCTACTTTGTACTATATAGGACTAAATTATAAGTACTTAAATCAGATTGATACGGCATTACATTACATTACACTATCTTATGAAACTGCAAAATCTATAGGTGCAAACGAAGAAATGAGATTATCATTAAGTGAGTTGGCTAAACTTCACGCTATCAAAGAGGACTATTCAACGGCTTTTAATTTTCAAACCATGTTTATTGAGCTTAATGAAGCCATGCGAAATGATAAAGCTTCCAAAAAAATAGCGGAAATGGAAAATCAATTGGCTCAGAAAATTAAAGAAGATCAAATTTTGATGATGGAGAAAGAGAAAGAACACAGTGAAATGATGTTTAAAATTTATGTTTGGGCAGGTATTTTCATTTTGTTAATGATTCTTTTGGGCGCTGGAGCAATTTACAAAAGATATACTGAAAAAAAGAAGGCTCATGCTGAAATGGAGGCCAAAAATCATATCATTGAACAACAAAAACATGTACTTGAAGAGCAAAAACATGTACTAGAAGAAAAGAATACTGAAATTATGGACAGTATTACTTACGCCAAAAGAATTCAAACTGCGATTTTGCCTTCAGATAGATTTTTTCAAGAAAAACTACCACAAGCATTCGTGCTTTATAAACCCAAAGATATCATAGCAGGAGATTTTTATTGGTTGGAAGATACAGGAAATAAAATACTTTTCGCTGCAGCAGATTGTACAGGTCATGGAGTTCCAGGAGCAATGGTAAGTGTAGTGTGTAACAATGCGCTCAACAGAAGTGTGCGAGAATTTTCATTATTGAATCCAGCGAAAGTTTTAGATAAAACAAGAGAGTTGGTGATTGAGCAATTTGAAAAAAGTGAAAGTGAAGTAAAAGATGGAATGGATATTTCCATTTGTGCTTTTGAAAAAGGTAATGAAATATCAAAATTAGAATGGGCTGGAGCTAATAATCCAATTTGGATTGTAAGAAAAGTCTCCGAAGGAAATCTAAAAGCTTTCAATTCAAATGAAAACGAAACTCAAGAGTTTGAACCCAATAAATCAGAAGGAGATTACAATCTTTTTGAAATAAAAGCAGACAAACAGCCTATCGGAAAATATACAAAACCTTATCCTTTCAATTGTTGGTCTATAGAAATGAAAAAAGAAGACACTTTGTATGTTTTTACAGATGGATATGCTGATCAATTTGGTGGCGATAAAGGGAAAAAATTCCTTGGAGCCAATTTCAAAAAATTGTTTTTAAAAATTCAGAATGAACCCATTCAAAATCACAAAAAAATGATTGACGATGTCTTTGAAGAATACGTTCAAGGTCACGAACAGATAGATGATGTGTGTGTTATAGGTGTGCGCATTTAGAGCGCTTAATATTATACTTTAACGTAAGTATTGAAAATAATAGGTAATCTTCAAATCAAGAAAAAAACTTCCATTTTCCTAAAACTAATAATCTACCGAAAAAGTCTTTGTTTGTGAACTAGAAACCAACTTTCCTTTGGTGTCAAAAACTAAATTAGATAAATAAAATCTTACTTCTGGGATCATTCCGCTGGGTCTTTGCACCCAAATAGAACTGTAAATCATATTATCTTCAACATAAGTTTTTGGAGGGAAAAACTCATAAGTAGTTGTGTCAAATTCAGAAGGAACATTTGTCAAACTGATTTTATTGATGTTTACGATTTCCAAATGGTATTTTTCCACAACTTGACTTGGACTGTTTTTAAAGCCATTATCAATTAAGATTTGCTGAATGGTTGTATCGTTTAAGGTTATGCTATCTCCTTTATAAAAATATACATTGTTTCCACAACCTCTATCGTGAGCAAAAAAACCTACGATAAACATATCTTTAAAAGATGCTGGAGCATCTATACACAAATCATCTTCTGAAAGACCTGGGTATAATTGAGCAAAATGATTAAATATGGCTTCTTCGGAATTGAGTTTCATAGTTTCTTCTTTTGGATTTTTATTAGGATTTGTTTTTTTATCGTTATTACAACTATTAGAACTAAGTGTAATAAATAATATACTCGATAAAATAAAAATACTTGTTTTGGTCATGACTTAAATTTTGATTCTTTGAATTAATTCAAAAGTAAGCACAATTTTATTAACATCATAGTAATGGTTTGGATTGCAAACATTATTTTTGAAAAATACTATGAATTACATTGTATCATTTAGGAGAGATTATGAAGTTGTGTATAGCCGAAAAACCAAGTGTAGCCAAAGATATAGCGGAAGTTATAGGCGCCAAAACCAAGAAAAATGGTTATTGGGAAGGTAATGGTTATTGGGTAAGTTGGACTTTTGGTCACCTTTGCACCCTCAAAGAACCTCATGATTACACTGATAAATGGAAGCCTTGGAATTTAGATACTTTACCCATGATTCCCAGTAAATTTGGTATTAAAGTGATGGACAATGCTGGAGTATTGAATCAATTCAATATTATTCAAGATTTAGTTTCAAAATGTGAAGAAGTTATCAATTGTGGGGATGCTGGCCAAGAAGGAGAATTGATTCAAAGATGGGTGCTCGCTAAAGCTAAAAATGACAAGCCTCTCAAAAGGTTATGGATTTCGTCTCTTACAGAAGAAGCTATTAAAGAAGGTTTTAAAAATCTACAAGATGGAGAAAAATACAATAACTTATATGCTGCAGGAGCTTCAAGAGCAATAGGAGATTGGATTTTGGGAATGAACGCAACACGATTATTTACATTAAAGTTTGCATCCAAAGGTCAAGTTTTATCGATAGGAAGAGTCCAGACACCTACATTGGCCTTAATCGTAGAAAGGCAATTAGAAATTAATAATTTTAAATCTGAAAATTATTGGGAAATCAAAACCATATATAGAGATACAGAATTTGCCTGTACGCATGGGAAGATTGAAACAAATGAAAAGGGGAGTGAACTACTTTCTAAAATTAAAGATGAACCTTTTGAGATAGTATCTTACGAACAAAAAGAAGGAACTGAATTACATCCACAGTTATTTGATTTGACTTCCCTTCAAGTAGAATCTAACAAAAGGTTTGGTTTTTCAGCAGAAGAAACGTTGAATATGACGCAGGGGCTTTACGAAAAGAAATTAGTTACCTATCCAAGAGTTGATACCACTTATTTGAGTGATGATATTTATCCAAAAGTAGAAGATATATTAAGTAAATTGGCGCATTATAAAACTTATACAACACCTTTGTTGGGTAAGAAAATCAGAAAATCTAAAAGAGTTTTTGACGATAAGAAAGTAACAGATCACCACGCTATTATTCCCACAGGAATTACACCCTCGGGAATTACACCCAATGAACAAAAAGTTTATGATGCGATTACAAGGCGTTTTATCTCTGTGTTTTATCCAGATTGTAAAGTGAGTAATACCGTAGTTGAAGGTCAAGTTACAGATATTGGTTTTAGAGCGGCTGGTCGTCAGATTTTGGAACCTGGATGGAGAATAGTCTATGAAAATTATGCTGGAAGTAAAAAAAATCAAGAGGAAGAACCATTAATGCCTTTATTTGAAGTAGGAGAGACAGGCGAGCATTTTCCAGAACTGATGGAGAAAAAAACAAAACCACCTAGATATTTTACTGAAGCAAGTTTACTAAGAGCTATGGAAACCGCAGGTAAGCAAGTAGATGATGAAAGTTTGAGAGACATTATGAAAGAAAATGGAATCGGAAGACCATCTACAAGAGCAAATATTATTGAAACCCTCAACAAAAGAAATTATATTTCAAAAGAAAAGAAACGAATTGTAGCCACTGCTATAGGAATTCATTTGATTTCATTGATTCAAAACGAGTTACTTAAATCTGCTGAACTTACTGGGCAATGGGAAAAGAAATTGAGAGATATCGAAAAAGGAACCTATGAAGTGGACACCTTCAAAAATGAATTAGTAGATATGGTGGCAATTCTTTGTCATGAAGTAAAACATCAATTTGTTGCTCCTCCGCCAGTAATTTGCCCTAAATGTAACACAGGTGAACTCCTAAAAGGTAAAACAGCATGGGGCTGTAGCAAATGGAAAGAAAATTGTAAATTCACCATTCCATTTGAATTTGAAGGTTTTATTTTGTCAGAATTGGATATGAAATCTTTGGTTTCGAATCAAAAATCACATTATAAATATCCTTTCAAGAAAACTAGTGATGATAAGCAATTTATAGGTTTAAATAAATCATGGAAATTGGTTAAATTGAAAGAAACTAAAGAAACAACTTGATTTTGAATCATAAGACCTCAAATATTATTTTAATTGGTTTTATGGGAAGTGCAAAAACTACTGTAGGTAAATTGCTTTATCAGAAACTAGAGATGAATTTTATTGATTCAGATCATGCAATTGAAAAATCGGAAGGAAAAACGATTCAAAAAATATTTCATGAATTTGGCGAAAATTATTTTAGAAATTTAGAATATGATTTCTTGAAAAGTTCCAATTTTAAAAATTCGATCATTAGTACTGGAGGAGGCATGCCATGTTTTGGTGAAAACATGAAAATGCTAAATGAAATGGGAAGTACAATTTATTTGTATACAGAACCTTTTGAACTTGCAAGAAGATTAGAACTCAGTAAAAAAGATAGACCTTTACTTAAAACATTAAAAGGAAATGAATTAGTGAAATATATTGAGCAAAAATTAAAAGAAAGAAATTTCTATTATGAACAAGCAAAAATTCAATTAGATACAACTCGTTTTTCTCCGAATGAAATTGTAGAGAAAATAATAAAAATGATAAATTAGATTAAAAATTAGTAAGGTAACAAATTAATAGTAATTGAAACTATTTTAGAAAAATCTTCTCCAGTTTTTAGCGCATCATCATCATCACTTTCGAAGTTCCAATTCAAAACAGTATTATCTTTTCCAAAAACAGATTCACATTTTTTGAGTAAACCTAAAAAGCAAATCAAAGATGAAGAAGCCATATAGTTGATATCGCAGTTCAATTCAATAGAAGAATTATCTTTTGAAACACTTTCAACCCAATCTGTTAAAAGACTATAGAATTTTGGAGCGTTTTCTGGGAAAGAATTTCCAGAAATATTTAAAGTTACTTTTCCAGAAGAAAAAGAACCTATTACTTCTGGGGCATTTTTAGTGCTATTTATGTTTAATTCTGTCATTTATAATTAATCTCGATCTAATGTTATTTTTAAATCATAGTGACTTATAACATCGTCAAGTTCTGTAAAATTATATTCTAATTGATTCAGAGATTTCATAGACATAGTGATAAAACCAAGTCCTGCTCCACCTTTATTGCTGATTACACCATTTGTAAGAACAGAAAGATACAATTCTTTTATCTCGTCCTTGTTCATGCCGTTTACTTGTTCAATACGTTTTTTTATTCCTTCAATATTTTTATTCAAAACAAGATTACTCAGGTAAATAAAATAGTTAGAATCATTTTTTAATATAATAAAAAAAGAAATCTGGTTCCCATCGTTATCTTTTTCTCCATGAAGTCGAATGTTTTGAAGACCTTCAACGATAATACTGAACAGTCTTTTTATGATGACTTTTTTCTCACCATCCTCAAACATTCTTTCTTCTATTTCTGCCGAAATTTGATTGACATAATCTTGAGTAAATTCTCCAAAATTAGAGACAAAATCAATAACTCCGTCATTTTTGTAATGATATTCCAAAATACCATTATAACGCTCTTTACATATTTCTTTTACATTATTTGCTGAAGCTCTGTTCAATGCTTTGATTTATTTCTTGTCAAATTTACAATACGAAATTATGGTTTTTTTTTTAATTAAAATATTTAATCACCAATTTAATGTTAATTAACTCACTTTTATCGATAAATAGTGTCATTTTATCCTTGAACTTTCTTCCAAAACTATATTGTAAAGTAGGTTTACCTCCTCCAATTTTTCTTTTTCTTTATTTTTAAGATAACTGTTGATAAGATTTAAAAGTACTCTTTTTACAATATCAACATTTGAACATTCTTCAAAATATTTTTCTTCAAAAGGTAAGTTCAAGCGCTTTAAATAATCTTCCAAATCATTTATATTCATCACTGAACCATTGTTGAATGGAGAAAGATAAAATTCAATGTGTTTATTGCTTTTTAGACCTACTACAAAATGTCTAGGTAAATTTACACCAACTATATTCATATCCAATTGTCTAGCAATTTCGATATACAAAATTGAAAGCATTAGTGGATTTCCTTTTCTTCTTTCGACTACAGTACTCAGAATAGAATTAAGAGGGGAATAATAATTAGTGTTATCTCCTTGAAATTTAAAGTGAGCAAACAACGCTCTGTTTATAGTTACGATTTTTTGACGATTGCTTAAATTTTCATTCCAATTGCTTTTAATAAAGCTTACAATATCATCTATTCTTGCCTTTAAATTTTTGATGTTTACATCAGGATAATGATGTTTATTTAGCAATAATATTCCTGTAAATAGATTGATTCCGCCATTAGCAACCCAATTTCTAAGCCCCTCAGTTACATCAGAAAATTGAATTTCGTGGATGATGTCTTCTACACGAGATTGAAAAGCATCTCCAAAATCATTTTTGAGCCATGCTTCTTCCAAAAAAGGAACGATTTCAGTACCATAACTTATCAATTTGTCTTTTACATGAAAATAGATGGATTCATCTTCGTCATCAACCAAATTGATTAAGGCTTTAATTTCAGTTTGGTTATCCATGATTAGAGCCTATCAAGTACTATTTTTATCAATTTGTCAACAGGTATATTGTAATCTTTACTGTATGTTTTTGCAAATCGATTAGCGATTATAGCACAAACAGTCACTGCTTCATGTCCAAGAAGTGATGCTAAACTATAAAGTGCAGAAGTTTCCATTTCAAAATTAGTAATAATATGGTCATCCATTTTAAAGAGGTTGAGTTGCTCATTCAAATCAGGAACTTTTGCAGCTAATCTCAAAGAACGACCTTGAGGACCATAAAAACCATTAGCTGTAGCAGTTATTCCTTGATGCATTCCCTCTTTGAGTTGATTAAATAGTTTTTCGGATGCTTTTACAAAATAAGGTGGATTTCCATTTTCTGGCCAGTTAATTTGTTTTAAAAAAGCTTCTTTTAATTCAATTTCTAAAGGGTCAAATTCACATTCATAAAAACCTGCTAGTCCATCAAATCCTAATCCGAAAGTTGATATTACGAATGCATCCACAGGAATATTTTCTTGCAATGCACCACTTGTACCAAGTCTTACAATGTTTAGTTGAGTATGCTTTTCTTTTGGTAACCTAGTTTCAAAATCAATATTAACTAATGCATCTAATTCATTCAGAACGATATCTATATTGTCACATCCAATGCCTGTGGAAAGAGCAGTGATATGTTTTCCTTGATACCATCCGGTGTGAGTTACAAATTCTCTTTTGGCTACCTTATGATCTATGGTGTCAAAATGTTTAGATATTTTTTCTACTCTGTACTGATCTCCAACAACAATGATGTTTTTGGCAATTTGATGAGGTAATAAATCTAAATGATATATACTTCCTTTTGGAGTGATAATTAATTCCGATGGTGGAATTGGTTGTGATTGTTTAAAATTTGATTTTCTCATTTTGTAAAAATAGCAAAAAAAAAGTTGCAACATTTACAGAAGCAACTTTTTGTGAAATTTTTAATATTTTTTGAATTGATCTTATTTGTCTAAAGAACCAAAAACTTTAGATAAAATATCCGTAACACGTGCCACTGGATCTTTTCTAATTTTTAATTCTTCTTTCTCAACCAATGTAAATAATCCAGAAATAGCTCTGTCAGTAATATATTTGTTTAAATCTGTCTCAACTTCATCTTTTCCTGTGAGAATTGTCGATGCATTATAAGCAGTTGTAAGTCCATTCCAAAGAGACATTACTTTTACTTGATCTATTGCAGTTTGCACTACAGGAGAAAATTTAGCAGCGAGTTGAGATGTGGTTTTCTCTCTTAAATAATTTGTGGCTGCATTATCTGCTCCTTTCAAAATTGTAAAACCATCACCAATAGACATCTCTTTGATAGCATTGATGAAAATAGGTGCTGCTTCCTTACTTGCTAATTCTGCTGCTCTGTTGATTCCAGTTTCAAATTCTTCTACTTTTTGCTTTCCTACAGATGTTTTTTCAAGTTTTTCTTTTACTCTAATCACGTCAGGAGGGAAAGGCAGTCTGATTAAATCGTTTTTTAAGAAACCATCAGTCGCTGAAGCTAGATTTGCTCCGTTTTTAATTCCTACAGTTAATGCTTCTTTTAATCCAGAGATAACCTCATCGTTTGTTAAACCAGCAGGCGTACTAGTTCCAGTATTCATTGCTGTGTCAGCAACAGCAGTTAAAACATCACAGCCACTCAATAAAGTAGTTGCAAAAATTGATATTCCTATGAATGCTTTTTTCATTGTATTTATTTTTATTTGGTTCCGAAATTACAATAATTTTGCCAATATGAAATTAAGTTACTTTATTTTTTAAATTTTTGAACAGAATTTGACGGAATTTGTTTTATGGATGTTAAAAGTAGTCTTTCAATTAAGAAGATAATTTTAATTAAAGTTTACTTTAAAGAATGAAAATTAGAGATTTTATATTTATTTAAAATTTTAAATTATTTTATAATTAGAATCAGATGTTTAATTGTGAAATTAAATTTAATACAAAATTTTAATTCAAAAAATTAGTTAGATTTTAAATTATATGAATAATTCTTTCGCTATTTAGATAAAAAGAATTATTTTTATGAAATTTCAAAAATTGAAAAAGAATTATGCTTCTAGATATAAGTGATAAAACATTAAGGCACAAAGTTTTAATTATTGTTTTTTTGTTTTTTACTTTTTTAAACATAATTTCACAAACATTTTTACAGTTAAGGATTTACTTTGCAAATAAAAACAAACTGAATTTCAATAAGTTACACACAAAAATGATTTGCATTCCAAATAAAAAATCGGTAATACTTACGCATAATACG
>CAWUIK010000026.1:0-33206 GCA_963922585.1 uncultured Flavobacteriales bacterium
AGTGTGTCCTCAGATGTAATAAACAATTGGTTTTATGATTTTGGTGGACAAGGTTCTCAATCTACACAAAACCCTTCTCAACTTTTTGTAGGTAGTGGAAATTTTGTTATAACTCAAGTTGTAACCACTATAAACGGCTGTATAGATTCAGTAATTCAAAATGTTAATATTCCACCTAGACCTGATGCAGGATTCTTTTACAGTACTACAAATGGTTTAAATATAGGAGCTACATTTGAGTTTATTGATACATCTTATAATAGTGTTAGTTACTTTTGGGAATTAGGCGATGGAACAACATCAAATAGTCAAAATCCTATAAATGTATATTTTGAAAATGGTATTTATCCAATTACTCAATATGTTACTAATTCAATTGGTTGTTCAGATAGTGCTACCATATTAATAAGTATAAATACTGTAACTTCAGAAATTCAGACATTAATTCCTAATGCAATTTCACCAAATGGAGATGGTAAAAATGATGTATGGAAACTAGAATTTATAAATCTTTTATATCCAGATGCAACAGTAGCAATCTTCAATAGATGGGGACAAGAAGTTTTTTATTCTACAGGATATGAATTCCCTTGGAATGGAACTTATAAAGGTGAAAGAGTATCTGATGGCACCTACTTTTATATAATAGATTTAAAAGATGGAATTTCAGAGCCATTTAGAGGCTCACTTTTGGTATTAAAAAACAATGATGATTAGAAAACACAACATATTACTTATGTTTATATTGGGAATGATTTCTAATGGAATGATTTCTCAACAACAATTGGTTTATTCTAATTTTTTGATGAATAACTATTACTATAATCCTGCAATAGCAGGAAGTAATCAAGTTCATGAAGCTAATTTGAGTTATAGAAATCAATGGGTTGGTTTTGAAGGAGCTCCTACATCAATAATAGGCAGTTTTCACGGCTCCTTCAGAAACAAAGGAAAAGTAGGGTATGGAGCAACTTTAATTTCTGATAGGGTAGGATTAACTCAAAATACAGGTATTTATTTAAATTATGTTCAACATTTTATATTGTCTGAAAAATTTAAACTTGCTTTTGGAATACAACCAGGATTTTTACAATATAGAATTAAATTATATGATGCGCAGTTAGCTGATGAAGGTGATGAGGTCTTAACAGGTAATATTCTAGCAGCAAATGGATTTGATTTAAATGGAGGTTTTCATTTATATTCTAATAAATTCTTTTTGATGGGTTCAGTTCAAAGTGCACTTGGAAAGGAGATTCAGTTCACAACATTAAATGAAAGTTTAAGAAGACATTATACTATTATTGCTGGTTATACATACAAATTTAAAAAGAAACCATACGAAATTCAGACTTCTTTAATGATGAGAACAACTCAGCCAGTACCCAATCAATGGACAGTTATGGCTAAGTTTACTTATGATAAGAAATATTGGGCTGGAATGTTTTTTAGAACTGAAAATGCTGCCGGAGTTTGTTTAGGAATGAACTTAAAAGAAAGATTATCTATTGGATATGCTTTCGATTACTCTTTAGGCGGAATGGCTAATTATCAATCTGGTACTCACGAAATAGCAATTAGATTCATTACTACATCAAAAAAACCAAACCTAGAAGAAGAGGATGAAAAACTGAACAACAGCATCATTGATGAAATGAAGAAGCAATTGGAAAACAAAAAGAAAAATGAATCAGAAGAAAACTGATGAAATTATGCGAAGAATAGTTAAACATATCACTTTACTTTTTGCTTTGATTGTTGTTTTTTGTAACAAATCAAATGCTCAGGTAGATACAACTTTTTGGTTTGCTGCTCCTTGGGTGACGCCAGATCATGATGGAAATGTACAGATGGCATACAGAATCTCAGCTTTTGGAAATCCAACTACAGTGAGGATTCAACAACCATCTTCTACTTATGACACTACTTTTTTAGTGCCTGCAAATACAGAATTTTCAAAATCAATGACACATTTGGTTGATTCTCTTGAAAGCAAACCTGCAGATCAATTATTAAGAACTGGATTTAAAATCACTGCTAACGAAGCAATTACAGTTGTGTATGATTTTATTTCAGACACTTTGACTATTTCTCCAGGTACTCCCAATAATCCAGAAACATATTCTCTTAAAGGTCAAAATGGATTAGGAACTGAGTTTGTAATGCCATTTCAGACTTTGTGGAATAATAGAGTTCAAGCAAACGATAGAAATGGAGATGGAGTAATTACTCAACCAAAACAGTATTTTTCCGTAGTTGCAAGCGAAGATAGTACAACCATATGGATTACTCCTAGATGTGCAGTCGTTGGAGGACATCCTGCAAATGTTTCTTATTCAGTTTTTTTACCCAAAGCAGGAAATGTATATACATGTGAGAACATAGTGATGAATACTAGTTTAGCAGGAAATAGTTTAGCAGGTTCTATTGTTGTAGCTGATAAAAATGTCTCAGTAACGGTTAATGATGATTCTGTAAATCCATCTGGAGGAGGTGGATGTTTTGACTTAATGGGGGACCAAATCGTACCAACAGACGTAATAGGAACGCAGTATATTGTAAATAAAGGTTTCCTAAATCCAGGTTCCAATGAATCTTTGTTTGTAATTGCAACTGAAAATTTTACTACTGTTAATATTGATAATGGATTAACTGTTACTACTGTAACTTTAAATCAAGGTGATACTTATCCATACAGTATAACCGAACAATTGACTTACATTGAATCTGACAAAAATGTTTATTTATGGCATATGTCAGGATATGGTTGTGAATTGGGTGCTGCGATACTTCCTCCACTTAATTGTGCTGGTTCTGACCAAGTAAGTTTCTCTAGAAATAATAATCAGAGCTTTCTTTTAAATATTGTATGTCCTGCTGGTGCAGAAGGCAATTTTGAATTAAACGGAGATCCAACTCTTGTGCAATCTACGGATTTTAGTCCGGTGCCTGGAACTGGAGGGCTTTGGATGGGGGCTCAAATTGATTTTCCAACTGCAATTATTCCATCAGGTACTGCTAATTTACTAACCAATTCAACTGAATTATTTTCACTTGGTATTATTAATGGGGGTGCTTCAACAGGTTGTTTATATCATTATATGTCATCTTTTATAAGAAAGGTTTTCACCAAAGCAGGAGATGATGTTACCGTATGTAACGGTGAGCCAATTATTAACTTAAACGGAAGTGTAGAGGGTGGTTCAACTACTGGAGAATGGCAAGTAATTAATGGAACAGGTAATATTGGAAATATAACAGATTTAGTGACAACTTATACGCCTTCGACTAGTGATTATGCTCAAGGTACGTTGACTTTTGTTTTAGGTTCGACAGGAAACTGTAATCCAGTTTATGATACTATGGTTGTTGAGTTTATCCAGAGTCCAGTGGTAGATGTAACTGGTGATGATTCTTTCTGTAAAAATAATATTACACCAATTCCAATTTCAGGTAGTGTTCAGTTTGCCGCAGGTGCATCTTGGACAGGTGGATTTGGAGGTGCCTTTGATAATGCAGGAAATCTATCCACGACTTACACTCCTTCTCCAACAGATTTGGCAAATGATAGTGTTGCGTTATTTCTTACATCAGCCGGAAGTTTTTTTTCTTGTCCCAATGATGAGGATACAGTGATTATTTATTTCACAGATCCTCCTGTAGTAATTGCAGGCCCTGATCAAGTGGTTTGTGCTGGAGCTACAGAAGTAAATCTTACTGGATTAGTAAATGGTTCATCTTCAACTGGTGAATGGTCAACTTCTGGTACAGGAAGTTTTGACGCTTCAGAATTTGATTTGGTTACAGATTATTTATTGTCAATTTCAGATACTACTAATGGAAGTGTAGTTTTAACTTTGACTTCAACCAACAATGGTGGATGTTTGGCAGTATCAGATAGTTTAGAAGTTACAATATTAGATCAACCCAATATTCAAATTACATCCACAGATTCAGTTTGTTCTAATTTAAGTAATTTCGGTATTGAAGGAACAGTTTCTGCGGGTTACAGCACCGTTTGGACTACCTCAGGCGTTGGAAATGTTGTTTCTCCTTCTAGTCAAAGTACTTTCTACAATATTCATCCTTTGGATACAGCAAATGGATTTGTAGATTTTATTTTTAGTACTTCAGGAGGTATATGTCCTGTGAGTTTTGATTCTATGAGAGTTCATTTTATAAATCCTCCAATAGCTTTTGCGGGATTAGATGCGGATTTTTGTAACAATGAACCGATTCAATTGAACGGAATAGTAAATGGAATTTCTTCAAGTGAGTTATGGACTTCAACAGGAACAGGAACATTCAACCCTTCTAATAATTTATTATCTACAATTTACCAACCTTCTGCAGGCGATGTTGCTTCTGGAAATATTAGTTTGATTCTTACTTCTAATAATAATTTTGGATGTCCTTCAGATAGAGATACGCTTCATGTTACCTTTAAACCGTCTCCTATTGCAAACTATAATTTCAATGAGGCATGTTTTGGAGATAATACAATTTTTAATGATTTATCTTCTGTTTCTAACGGTACTATTGTTTCTTGGGAGTGGGATTTTGGAGATAATACAACTTCTATTGCTGATGATCCACTTCATAATTATCCTGGCAGTGGAAATTATAATGCAACATTAATTGTAGGTTCTAGCAATGGCTGTTTTGATACAATTTCTCAAAATATTACTGTAAACCCAACTCCAATAGCTTCTTTTACTAGTAATCCTGCTTGTTTAAACGAAGAAGTTCAGTTTGTTGACAATAGTTTTATTAGTTCAGGAAGTATCATTTCTTACGGTTACGATTTTGGTGATGGTTCCCCTATAGGTATAGGACCTAATACTACTCATATATATTCTTCTTTAGGAAGTTATGGTGTGAATTACACCGTTACTTCTGATTTAGGATGTTCAGATACTTATAACTCAATAATAAATGCACTACCTGGTCCGGATGCAGATTTTAATGTTAATCCTAACCCAGCAATTGCACTTGAAGATATAAATTTTACTGATGTTTCAACAGGTAATAATATTACATCTTGGATATGGAATTTTGGTGATGAATCTGGTAGTAATTTGCAAAATCCTTTACACAGTTATGCAAATGGTGGATCTTATAATGTCATTCTTACAGTAACTGATGATAATGGGTGTTCAGATACTACAAGTCAAGAGGTTTTAATTGCTTTGTTACCTGTATTACCAACAGCATTTACGCCTAACAGTGATGGAGAAAATGATGTGTTTCTTATCAGAGGTGGACCATTTATGGCAGTTGATTTTAAAATTTATAACAACTGGGGTGAATTGATTTTTCAATCTTTTGATGAAAATGTTGGGTGGAATGGAACTTATCAAGGATTGCCCGCAGCATTAGGAGTATACACTTGGACTTTCGAAGTCGAAATCCCTGGAGGAAGATTTATTAAACAATCAGGAGACGTTACATTAATAAGATGATAAAAAGATTAAAAATAGGATTAATGGTTTTGTCTGGGTTATTTCTATCTGAAATTTCAGGTCAAGATTTTCATTTGTCTATGTATGATGCTGCTCCAATGTTTCTAAATCCAGCTATGACAGGAGTTGTAGATGCAGATTGGAGAATACATGCACATACCAGAACACAATGGAAAGCAGTAAACTTCAAACCCTATACAACAGCACTAATTAGTTTCGACACTCCTGTTAATAAATGGGGATTTGGAGGGCAAATAATCAATCATAGAGCAGGAATTGGAAATTATAATGCTCTTCAAGCAACAGGTTCAGCAGGATATACAGTTTCATTAGATCAGCCAAGATTTCATAATCTTTCTTTTGGTATTCAATTAGGAATTACTCAGAAAACAATAGAAATTCCTTTACATACCTTCAATAATCAATATACTACAAACAACGGAGGAGGGTTTGATAATACCCTTAATTCAGGAGAATCATTTGCTGGAAGAAGAGCTTTAGTTCCCAATACAAATGCTGGAATTTTATATTATTATTCAAAACAACAATCTAAATTGAATCCTTTTTTAGGCGTTTCAGCATTCAATTTGATAGAACCTAATGAATCTTTTTATGAAGTAGATAATGTATTACCCATGCGTTTTTATTTACATGCTGGAACTAGAGTTAATATTTCTGAAAAGTTTTATTTGATTCCTAAAATTCTAATTATGCAACAAGCAAATTTTCAAGAACAAACTTTTGCTTTAGATGGTGGAATGTATTTTGAAAATGCTGAAATGTTTTTGCTAGGAGGAATTACTTATAGAAATAGAGATGCTGCATTGATGTCTATTGGTGCTAAAAAAGAAAATTATATTTTAAAAATCGCCTATGATTTTAATGTTTCTTCGCTAAGCGGAGCAACTGCTGGTAGAGGAGGATTTGAAGTATCATTTACTTACGTGAAAAGAAAAGAAGAACCTAAAAATGTTAAGATTTGCCCAAGACTGTGATGTGTATGAATAGGATTGTTTTACCATATTTTTTCGTTTTTATTTTGACTTTTGTGTCCATATTTACTATTGGACAGTCAAAAAAGGTTTGGATTAATCAGGCTGATGACTACTTTGGAAAAGAGGATTACGCTTCTGCTTTGAAATATTACGATAAGGTTTTGGATGATACTACTATTTTGGAAATAGAAATAATTCCTTATGAAGTCGCAATCTCCAATCAAAAACTTAAAGACTTTCAAAAAGAAATTGATACCAATAGAACAGTACCAATTCTTCATTACATTCATCATCAAAAAGGAATGTGTTACAGAAATATCAAGGATTATAAAAAAGCTGTTAGTCAGTTTGCATATACATCTGAATTTGATTCCTATCCTGAAGACACATACTTTTATGCAGAAGCCTTGATGAAAATTAACGAACATGAAAAAGCAATAGTTCAGTTTGAAAACTTCATCAAAGCCGATAGAAAAATAGATTCTTTAACAAAGTCAGCTCAATTATCTATGACAGGCTGCTACTATGCAATGAATGGTAAAAGCACTATTAAGGGTGTTGATGTTGAAATTTTAGATACTAATGCCTTTAATAGAGGAACATCTTCTTTCGCTCCTATGTATTGGGAAGGTGAAAGCAAGTTGATTTTTACATCTGCTAGATCTGGAGGTGTAGTCATAGATCCCTTGGTTCAAAATTCTGAATTTTTGTGTGATATTTATTATTCTGAGAAAATAGATAAAGATACTTGGGGAGTTGCTGTCAATTTTGGACGACCAGTAAATACTGGTAATCATGAAGGCGCAGGTTGTTTTAATAACAAGGATGTTATGTTTTTTACAAGATGGTCTGATGAAGATAGGACGAAACAGAACATTTACCTCGCCAGAATGGTTGCAGGAAAGTTTTTTGAGTCTTTGAAACTTGATGAGTCAGTTAATTTAGAAGGATATAGAAGTATTCATCCATTTGTAAGTATGGATGGAGGAACACTTTACTTTTCTTCTGACAGACCAGGAGGAAAAGGAGGCTTGGATATATGGAAAGTGGCTATTGATCCTTCAGGTATGCCAATTGGGGAACCTGAAAACTTAGGAGAACCTGTCAATTCAGAATTTGATGAAGTAACACCATTTTTCCATGAACAATCATCAACTTTATTTTTTAGTTCAACAGGACATAAATCTATTGGTGGATTGGACATTTTTAAAAGTTCTTTTAATAGAGTAGATGAACTTTATGGTGAAGTTAAAAATTTAGGAAAACCAATAAATTCTCCTCAAGATGATGCTTACTTGATTTGGGATTCAAAATTAGAGTTCGGATATTTTTCAAGTGATAGACAAGATTGTGAAGCAGGACATTGTTATGATATATACAAAGTGAAAAATGCTCCTATTCAAGTTTTTCTAGAAGGGTTGGTTTTTGATTTTGATACTGAAGATGTTATACCAAATGCTAAATTAACTTTTAAGGATGTAAGATATGGATTTAAACCATTTGAAATAGAAACAGATGAAGAAGGTTTTTACTCTTTAGAGTTAGAAAGAGAATGGGAATTGTTTATTAAAGCTCAAAAACCTTCTTATTTTGCTGATGCAGCCAATGTGGATGCAAGAGGAATTACTGAAACAACATATTTAATTCAAGATTTTACGCTTCAAAAAATACCAGAAGGAGAAATTGAAATTGAAGGTATTGAGTATGATTTTGATTCAGATAAATTAAGACCAATTTCAATGGAAGTTTTGGATAAATTGTTCGATTTTCTTGAGATTAACGATAATCTTATAGTAGAAATAAACTCTCATACAGATGCAAGAGGAAGTGATAAGTACAACCAAGATTTATCTCAAAGAAGAGCAAAATCCTGTGTAGATTATTTGATTTCAAAAGGGATCCCTGAAAGTAGACTAAAACCTATTGGATATGGTGAATCTCAACCTGCGGTTTTGTTAGATTCCAATAAAAAACCCATTTTAATTGAAAATGGTGAAAAAATTCTGTTGACTGAAAAATATATTGAATCTTACAAGAGTAAAGATGAACAAAATGCCTTACATCAAAAAAATCGAAGAACAGCATTTACTGTAGTGGGTGAGGGGTATAAGTTGGAAAGTAAGTAAAAATATTAATTTTATTTTTTACTACTCAAACTTCTTTTATAGAGCATTAAAATTAATCCTATCAATATCAAAAGTATCACTCCTCCTATTAAAGGACGAAAGGCAATCCATGCTAATGAAATAATGATAGAAGAAAATGTCAAGGCAATAATTCCATTGTAGATATGAATCCCTAATTCCAGAATGTTCTTAGTGAATGGAATAAGTTTGGGTAGGATTTGCCAAAATTCAAACATCAATTTGATGCCGAAAAATAAAGCTACCATACTCAAGATTCTAATAACCCATGTAAGGAATACATTTTCACTTTGTGCTTTTTCAAACATTTTATCTGAAGTTACATTTCCAGGCTCTACCAAAAGAATGCTTTTGCCATTGGAAGTCTCAAAAGCATCTAAAGTATTATCTTTTTGTTTAGCAATGATACTATAAGTGTTATGATTGATTATTTCAAAGCAAATTTTAAAGTCTCCGATATTGGGATTATTTATAGTTCCAGTACCTAAGAATAAAATAGGAATGCTATTTTTATCTGTAAAAACTTTAATATTAGAATAGTTGTTAAAATTAAATCCATTGAGTGGTAAATATTCATAATTATCAATCAATTCGAGAATAGAAGTAGGTAAAATAAAATTACCGAAGGCTACTTGGTTAGCAGAACTTTCAAAAGATTTTAATTCAAAATAATTTGGGTTTTGGTATTTGTTTTTATATTGAAACTCATTAGAATTAATGATTTTGGAACTCCAAACTTTTTTATATTGGCTTTCGGTATTTGTTTGTTTTGTTGAGTCTTTTTTACTTTTATTATTTGAACTATACTGTTCTTCTCATTGAAACATTTCAACTGTTCTTTTGAGTTTAATTGCATTGATTTCTATTCCAAAATCTGAATCGATTAAAATATCATCACTTTTTGTAAAACCTTTTGCATAAACTAATTTACCTTCATTTTTTGCTTCTGGCTTTTTAGCGTCAATATGAATAAGGATTTCTTTACCTTCGTCTAAACTTCTTGCTGTTTTTACTGCTCTTCCTTCATTAAACCACAATACTATAGAACTCACAAGTAAAATTAAAAAACCTAAAAGATTGTTTTTAATTGAAAATTTCAACGAACTTTCCCAATGATTTTGGATTGTGTTTTTGAAATTGCGAGCTTCTATCATTTCATGGAATAAAATTTCTAATTGTTCATTTCTTGATACATTTTGAATATAATTCCATCAGATAGACCTACTTTGGGAACAATCATTTCTTTAGAATTGGCAGCCTTCATAAAAGAAGTGTAAATTTTCCCTGCTGGAACAATTACATCGGCTCTATCAGGTTTTAATTTTAGTTTTTTGATTCGTTCTTCGTAACTAAAACTTTCTATGTGAGCAACGATTTTTTTAATTTCTCTAATTTTGATTTTTTCACCAAAACTATGCGGACTTTCTTTATAAATTCTATTTATATTTCCACCAGTTCCAATTGCAATAACATTTTTTTCTCCAGCAACCATATCGCTGATTTTTTTGAATGCATTTTTCCATTCTGATTCAGGCACATCAGTTTTTAGTAATCTTACTGAACCTAAGTTAAAAGAATATGATTTAACCCTTTCGTTGTTTTTGATCATAGTAACTTCAGTACTTCCTCCTCCTACATCTATATATAAATAAGTTTTGTCTTTTTCGAAATCAAAATCTGATGATGAGAAGTTGCCAAACAACAAATCGGCTTCTTCTTCGCCTGTGATGATGTCAAGATTTACTTTAGCATTTTTGCTTATTAAACTTCTAACTTGAATTCCATTTTTTGCTTCTCTCATTGCAGAAGTTGCACATCCTCTGAAATTTTCTACATCATTAACTTCCATTAGAAAACGAAATGCTTTCATTACTTTGACTAACTTTTTAGCTTTATCTTCTGATATTTCACCATTCGTAAAAACATCCTCCCCAAGTCTTAGAGGTACTCTGGTTAGTGAGATTTTCTTAAAATAAGTTTCATTTTCAGGTGTCACAAAGGCTTCTTCGATGAGAAGTCTGACTGCATTGGAACCAATATCTATCGCTGCTAATTTCATAAAAAGGATTTGTAAAATCCAAATGTATTAAATATAGCATTAGTTAATGCTGTGACAAAATAAAGCTTATATACAATAGATTCTTTAAAACTAAAAATGGATTAAAAATCAAGCGCAACTTCTAAATTGATAGCATTAAACCCAAAAGGAAAATTACTGCTATAATCTCTTTGTTTAAGATAAGCAAGTGTAATTTCTAAGTCTTTTTTTATTTCGTATTTCATTCCAAAACCCCATCTATTGCTGTCGAAAACAGCACCTTGGTTGCTGTTCAAATCGAAAAAAACTTCATTGAAAGCAAACCCTTTTAGATCTTTTTGTAATTTAAAATCAACCTTTAATCGAACTCTTTCCAATACTTTGTTTCTACCTTCTGGAGCATAGTTTTTTTGCAATCTATTTCGTAATTGTATCCCAATTTTTTCATACTTAAATTTGTAGGCTACATCCCATATAAATCTATTGTTGATTGTGTTACCAGTGTATTCAAATCCAAATCTATTTCTGTATTTAAATGTAGATTTTAATTCTTTAGTAATTTTATAGGTTCCCCCAATTTCATAATAAATTTGTCTGATATGAGAAGTATTATCATTTGTTCTGAGTCCTAAAGCACCTTCTAGAGCAATTTTTTTATTTATTTTTTTAGAAAATTCTCCACCTAACCATATCCCAAAATCTTGATTTTCTTGAGAAATACTAACAATATTTATATAGGTAAATAGGATTAAAAATAATGATCGCATTAATCTCTAATTTTTATATCAGTTAAATTAACAACTTCATTTTTTTCGTTGATTTGAATTTCTCTCACTGCCACACTATCTTCACCTATTGCACAGGTAACACATTTTGAGTAAACAAAAATCTTATAACTACCTTTCTTTAAATAATTAAATTCAAAAGTGCCGTCATAACTCGTCTTAACATTGTCTGATACAATATTGTTATCATTTCCATAAATAATAAATACATCTTCATCTTGAGCTGGAAAAGAAGCTATAAAAGTTCCGAAAGAATTATAATCTTCTTTAATCACTTTACCTTTTATTTTAGCAGCGCCTCCTTGTCCTTCTGTTTTTACACATGAAAATGATATAATACTGAAAATTATTAATAGTAATGAAATTTTGAAATGATTCATTTTGTTACCGTAATGTTAAGTTAATGTAAAAATAAAATTAATTCCTTTAAAAAAGTCTTTTTTTAATTATTTTATTTTTTGTGAAATTAGATTTCAATCTTTACAAAAAAAAATCAAATGAATTTCATATTTGAAAATATCTGTGCATATTTATAACCTCAAAAATAATAGTATGTCTCAACAAGCCAAAAAACATAAATATAAATTCAAAGATTTAAGAATTTATTACTCTCTTGAAAATCTGTATCAAAGTAGAAAGTATAGAAGTGTTTTTTATGAAGGAGAAGTTGATTATCTAAGAGCAGATTTGGAATTGTATAATATACTTTTTGATGAAGAAGACTGGAAGGCAAAAATTGAATTCAAAGTATATAAAGGTAATGATTCAAAAGAACTTTTTACGATTGAAGAAGAACTAGATGCTACTAAAGATAAAAATATATTTAGTATTAGAAAAGGGTGGGGAAATACTTCTAAGTCTTTTTGGACATATGGAACTTATAAATGGAAAGCATATGTGGATGGAGAAGAAGTTGGAGAAAAAGTTTTTTATTTTGAAAAGGCCGGAGAAGTAACTAAAGATTCTAATCCATATTTTTCTATTGATTCTATAAAATTATTTGAATGTCAGGAAAAAATTCCAGCATTAAATGATAGGGTTTATCTAACACAGTTTGACATCAATCAAACCCATTATATCAATATTGAAATAGCGATGCTTAATAAACTGGATTACAATTGGCAATGTGAGTTAGAATTCAATATTTATAATGAGCACAAACAACTTAAAGCTTATTTTAATGAATTGTATGAATTTAAGGGAAATGCTCTAAGACTGACATCAGGTTGGGGTAATATGAGCAAAACGGGATGGGAAGTAGGAAACTATAAAATGTCTGTAATTTTTATGGGGCAATTGATTGCTATTGTTCCCTATACTGTGGGTCAAGCAAATGTGGAAGGCGTTCCAGTTTTGTTGTCATCGGATTCTACTGAATTGATACCAGGAACAAGTGAGGGTATTCAAGAAGAAAATTTAGACGAATTGTTGGCAGATTTGAATCAGTTAATAGGTCTTACAAGTATTAAAGAACAGGTAAATGAATATATAGATTTTTTGAAGTTTCAAGAAATTCGAAAAGAAAAAGGACTCAAACATACTTCGAATATCAAATTGCACACAGTTTTTACAGGAAATCCAGGTACAGGAAAAACCACAGTTGCTAAAAAAATGGGTAAGATTTACAAAGCAATGGGGCTTTTAACATCTGGTCATGTTCATGAAGTTGATAGAGCTGACTTAGTGGGTGAATATATAGGTCAAACTGCACCGAAAGTAAAAACTGCCATTGAAAAAGCTAAAGGTGGCGTTTTGTTTATAGATGAGGCGTATTCATTATCTAGAGAAGGTGAGTCTGCAAAAGATTTCGGTAAAGAAGTTATTGAAATTTTACTCAAAGAGATGTCTGATGGTTCTGGAAATCTTGCAGTTTTTGTGGCTGGATATCCCAAAGAAATGAATGTTTTTATTAATTCAAACCCCGGTCTTAAATCTCGTTTTAATAATTATTACCATTTTCCTGATTATCTTCCTGAGGAGTTGATGGCAATTGCTAAATTAAATTTTGAAAACAGAGGATTAATAGTTCAGCAAGAGGCAATGGAATTTCTAGAGAAAAAAATTATAAGAGATTACAGAGATAGAGATGAAACTTTTGGAAATGCTAGATATGTTTTGTCACTAGTAGATGGTGCAAAAATGAACATGGCTTTGCGATTAGTAAAAAGTCAAGATCCAAGTAAACTAAATGATGAAGAACTTTCAACTGTAATTATTGAGGATATACAAGAAATGTTTGTTTCTGGCAACTCAAAAAAACTTCACCTAACTATTGATGAGCCTCGTCTAAAAGATGCTTTAGATGAACTAGAATCTATGATTGGAATGACTGAAATCAAACAGGAAATCCGAGATATGGTGAAGTTGGTAAGATATTACAATGAGATTGGGAAAAATGTGATGAATCAATTTGTAATGCATACGGTTTTTAAAGGAAATCCAGGAACAGGTAAAACTACCGTGGCAAGAATTTTTGCTAAAATATTTAATGCTCTGGGTATCTTAGAAAAAGGACATTTAGTTGAGTGTGATCGTTCCTCTCTAGTAGCAGAATATTTAGGTCAAACTGCTCCTAAAACGCTTGCCAAAATTGAAGAAGCAATTGGTGGTGTTTTGTTTATAGATGAAGCGTATGCTTTGGTTGATGTTTCTAATGATTCCATGGGAAGGGAAAGTGTTAGTACGATTTTGAAACAGATGGAAGATAGAAATACTGATTTTATTTTAATCGCTGCTGGATATCCTAAAAATATGGATGTTTTTCTTGAAGCAAATCCAGGTCTAAAATCGAGATTTGATGGAACTCTAGTTTTTCCAGATTATACTCATGAGGAGTTGCATAAAATTGCCGAATTTATGTTTCAAAAAGAGGAGTTATATGTGAGTCCAGAAGCAGAAATCATCATTAAAGCAAGGTTGAAAACAATGTACGAGAATAGAGATGAGTTTTTCGGAAATGCTAGAGAAGCTAGGAAATTAGTACAAGAAATTACTCAATTACATCATCTTAGAATGGCAGATTTAGATAAGTCTCAAAGAACTGTTAAAATGATTACAACGGTTGTTCCTGAAGATTTAGTTAATCTAAAACCATTAGAAAGTAAAAGTTCTCGTGCACTAGGATTCCAAGTAGGGGGCTAATTTTTCAAACACTAAAGAAGGTGTGATTAGTTTTTTTGCTTCTGCGATACAGTCTTGATGCGTTTTTGTATTAATTTTTCCAAAAACTGAAACGGGTCTGCAAGGAAGCGCTGCTTGTGAAGGCTGAATACAGTTTTCTTGATTATTCCATGGTGAAAATCCTAAATAAGGGTGAGTAGCAAACCAAAGCGAATATACTTTCAATCCTAATAAATCTGCAAGGTGCATATTACTACTGTCCATTGCTAAAAATACATCACAAGAAGACATTATTTTCATTTCTTTTTCCAAAGGATATTTGCCAGCGATTGAATATACGCCTTCGTATTTTGAAGCCATTTGATCTATTACATCCACTTCTAATTTTCCACCTCCAAAAAGTAAAATGTTACAGTTGTACTTTTGTTGTATTAAAGCAATTAATTCTGAAACAGCATCTTTACCCCATGACTTTGACTCATGTGCAGCAAAAGGTGCTATACCTATTGTCTTTTGTGTGTTGTCTGCTAATTTTTGAGCAGTAACTTTTAAGTGAAAAACAGTTTTTTTATTAAAATCGAAATCTGCCAATTTAAAAACATCTCCATACCTTTCAATGGTGTGTTTGAGTTTTTTTAGAGGGCTTTTTTTGAGAATTATGTCTTCTTTTTCTTTTCTTGCTTTATTAATTTTAAAAACTTTGGTTTTTGAAAATATTAAAGTTTTTCTAATGATTTTACTTCTAAGGACATCATGTAAATCCAAAAAATAGTCGAATTCTTGTTTTTTGAGTTCGTTTCCAAGTTTAGTAAGACCTAATAATCCTTTATGTTTTCCTTTTAAATCCACTTTATGAAAATGAAGACGTGGATGAGTTCCAAAGAAAACAGAAAAAGAAGGTCTTGTTACTACGGTGATTTCTAGTTCAGGATTTTGATCAAGAACATTTCTCACTGCTTGCACCATCATAATGACATCTCCCATTGCAGAAAGTCTAAAAACACATATTTTCTTTGTTGTCTTGATAGGTCAAATTTAGGAATTTCGTTTTGATAACGATTAAATTAGTAAATTGTTTTTGGTTTTGATTTATGTACAGTATTGAAATATTACTTCATTAAATAAACTTTATACAATATCATTCTCATCCGAAGAAACTTGTGCCAATCCATGAATTTTATATTTTCTTTTGGACTTAATTTCTTCACAAAGATATCTTGTTCTTGCTTTTGAAATGATTTTAAACTTTCTTTCGTTGAGTACGAAGACCTTTTCATGAGGAATATCTTTCAAGAAAGTAACATCAGGATTATCTTTAAAGAGAAAGTCATTAAGTTGATGATTTCCAGAACTTGTAGCGCTTACGTTTTTTAATAACGCCTTAATGATATTTATTTCTTCAAAATTAAGATATTGTTCATTCAGAATGGGCTGAAATAATTCTTTAAAGTTGTTTTTCCACTCTTTTCCGTGAGGTGCCACTTTGTTTTGGTATTCTCTAAATGTTTTAGCGTGAGCCAATTCATGTAGGGTAGTGATTAAAAACTGAATAGGAGGCAAATCGATATTCACTGTGATGGTTATTGGAGCATCTTTTTGGAGAGGGAATCGGCAGTCACCTAATTTTGTTTTACGAGGATTTACAATTTTGAAGTTAACACGGTATAATCTCACCAAACTATCAATGTAATCTATAGTTGGCACAGGAACAAATCGAGATAAAATTTGCTTTCCAAGATTAGGCTTTTTCTTCAAGGATAAATTTTTCTTGTGATTCTTGATGATATCCCCATGTTGGACATTCGTTACATTTTCTTTTCTTTTTTCCTTTTCCTTTTGGATTACAAGCACCAATAAGTAGGACTAAAAAAAGTAAAAAAGACATTTTAAGTGCTATTTTCATTTTGAATGATTTTTTAGATTAAGAACTTAATGTTTAAAAATACAAAAATAAAGAATAACTTAATCAAATGGTATGCTTATTTTTGTAGTAAATAAAATTATTATCAACAGGATTGAATATTTTTTATCACATAGGTAGGTATACGGAGATGTTGGGGCAAATGTTCTCAAAACCTGAAAAATTTTCTGTGTATTGGAATAGACTGATGGAGGAAATATATCAATTAGGTATTAAATCTATAGGAATTGTAGTTTTGATGTCTGCTTTTATGGGGATGGTAATTGTTATTCAAACTGCCACTGCCATCGATAGTCCATTGATTCCTGCTTATACAGTAGGTTTTACAACAAAACAATCGATTATTCTAGAGTTTAGTCCTACTATTATTTCTTTGATTTTAGCGGGAAAAGTAGGGTCAAATATCGCTTCTGAATTGGGGTCTATGAGAGTTACAGAACAGATTGATGCGCTCGAAATAATGGGTGTAAATTCTAGGAATTTTCTTGTAACGCCAAAAATTTTAGGAACTGTTTTAATTTTCCCTTTGTTGATAGTTTTTAGTATGCTATTTGGTTTTCTTGGAGGTTGGTTTGCTTGCGTTAGTACTGAATTGGTAACTGTAGAAAAGTATATATATGGAATTGTGGCTTTTAATAATAACGATATGATGTATTTGACGTATGCATTATCAAAAACAGCAGTTTTTGCATTCATAATGACATCGATTAGCGCATATCAAGGGTATTATGTAAAAGGAGGGTCATTGGAAGTTGGGAAAGCAAGTACCAGAGCGGTTGTGTATTCGAGCGTTTTAATTTTACTATTTAATTATTTAATCACACAATTGGTATTGATTTGATAGAAGTAAAAAACATAGATAAATCTTTCGGTGAAGTTCAAATTCTTCACGACATTAACTTTACTTTTCAAGAAGGTAAAACCAATATTATCATAGGACAAAGTGGTAGTGGGAAATCTGTGTTAGCAAAGTGTATTGTAGGACTTCATAAACCCGAAAATGGTCAAATTCTATACAACGGTAGAGATTTGATTTCTATGGGAAAAAGAGAGAAAAAAGAAATAAGAAAAGAAATTGGAATGCTTTTTCAAGGTGGAGCACTTTTTGACAGTTTGACTGTGGAAGAAAATGTTATGTTTCCGCTTACTATGTTCACAAAAATGAGCAAAAAGGAAATGAGAGAGCGTGTAAAGTTCTGCCTAGATAGAGTAAATATTCTTGATAAAAATAAATTATTTCCTTCCGAAATTAGTGGTGGTATGCAAAAACGTGTTGCTATAGCAAGAGCCATCGTGATGAAACCGAAATATTTGTTTTGCGATGAACCCAATTCTGGTTTAGATCCTCGTACTTCCATTCTTATTGATGATTTGATTAAAGATTTGACAGAAGAATACAAAATGACTACCGTTGTGATTACCCACGATATGAATTCTGTACTAGAAATTGGTGAAAATATTATGTTTATCTACAAAGGAAAGAACCATTGGACAGGAGATAAAGAATCTATTTTGACAACTCAAAATAAAGAAGTTACAGACTTTGTTTATAGTTCTAAATTTATGAGAATGTATAGAGAGAAAATTATGAAGTAGAATAGTTTTCTTTTTCTAGTTCTTTTTAGATTTAATTTTTGTGCTACAATTCACGTTTTTTTTATATTTTTACGGAATATGAAGCCTCTAAATTTATATACTCTAATGATTCCTCTAAAATTTCTAAATTCCTTAGGCTTAATATTTCATTTTATTATTATTTTTAGTTTTTCAATTGATTCACTTGCCCAAGAACACGCTGGAAATTATCAGTTTATCGAAAACAAAGGTCAGTGGCCAAATCAAGTTCATTTTAAATCGGACTTAAAAAGTGGCTATTTGTATTTACAAAATGACGGACTTCTATTCGACTTGTATGACCCCGCCACTGTAAATAAATACATTCAAGGACATTATGACAAAAGTTTGCGAAAAGATTTAGATACACTTCATTGGCATGCCTATGAAGTTAAGTTTATTGGAAGTAATAAAAATTTAAGAATACATAAAAAGGATCAGACTCTGCATTATTACAATTATTTTATTGGAAATGAACCATCAAAATGGGCAAGTGAAGCGTATGCTTTTTATGAAGTGCAATATGAAAATATTTATGATGGTATTGATTTTAAAATGTATTCACAATTGTTTAATTTAAAATATGATTTCATAGTGAAGCCTTTTGCTGATCCTAACGAAATAAGACTTTCATACAACGGGCAAAACAAAATTGAAATCAAAAAAGGGAAGTTGTACATTCATACCAGTGTCAATCAAATCATTGAAGCTCCTCCAGTGGTATATCAAATAGTAGATGGGAAAAGAAAAGTTATAAAAGCTTCATATAAACTAGTTCAAAACGAATTGTCTTTTGATATAAAAGAGCAATACGACAATTCACTACCTTTGATAATTGATCCAACTTTGATTTTTTCGACCTATTCCGGTTCGTTTTCTAATAATTTTGGATATTCTGCAACTTTCGATTCAAAAGGATTCTTATACTCAGGAAGTTCTGCTTTTGGTAATAATTACCCAACAACATTAGGTGCTTATAGCACTTCATTTAATGGTGGAATTGTAGATATTGCAATTTCAAAATTTGATACTACAGGTACATTTTTAATTTATTCTACTTTTATTGGTGGTACAAGTGATGAATTGCCTCATAGTTTGATTGTAAATAGTTTGGATGAATTATTTGTTTTTGGAACTACAAGTTCTTTTGATTATCCTACCACTACAGGTTGTTACGATAATTCTTATAATGGAGGAACTGCCAATAATCTTCAAAATGGATTAGGAGTCAATTACATTAATGGATCAGATATTGTGGTTAGCAGATTGAATGCTGCAGGAACAATTTTACAAGCATCTACCTACCTTGGAGGTTCACAAAATGATGGTTTGAACAGTACAAGCCCAACTCCTTCATTGAATACTTTGAGATATAATTATGCAGATGAGGTGAGAGGCGAAATTGACATTGATAAAAATAATAATATATACATAGCAACTTGTACAAGAAGTGCTGATTTCCCTGTTACTTCTGGTGTTTTTCAACCAAGTTTTGGTGGAGGAGAATTAGATGGAATTATCATCAAAATGGATAATAATCTACAAAATATTATTTGGAGTAGTTATATTGGAGGTAATAATCATGATGCGGTTTATGCTTTGGCCCTAGATGATAGTTCGGATATATATGTTACTGGTGGAACTGTTTCTTCTGATTTTCCTGCAACAAGTAGTGCTTATCAGAACACAATTCAAGGTGGAAGAAGTGACGGGTTTGTAACTCATATAAAAGGCGATGGAAGTTCAGTTATTAACTCTACATTTATTGGTTCTATCACTTATGACCAGAGTTATTTTGTAGAAATAGATAGACCAGGAAATGTATATCTATTGGGGCAAACTGAGATTACGGATTCTACTTTTGTTAAAAATGTAACATGGTCGAATTTCGGAAGCGGTCAGTTTGTAGTAAAATTAGCTCCTGAGTTAGATACATTGCTTTATGCTACTGTTTTTGGGTCTGGAAATGGAATCAATATTTCTCCAACTGCTTTTTTAGTGGATTTGTGTAGTAAAATGTACTTAGCAGGGTGGGGTGGATCTGTTAATAATTTGACAACTTTGGACAATAATGCAGGGAGTACTTTTGGCATGCCGATAACTGCTGATGCTTTTCAAAGCACAACCAATGGTAGTGATTTTTATGTAATGGTATTAGAAGATGATGCTTCAGGAGTGGTTTATGGTTCTTATTTTGGCGGAGCTATTTCCTCCGAACATGTTGATGGAGGAACAAGTAGATTCGATAGAAAAGGAAAAGTATATCAAGCAATGTGTGCAGGATGTGGGAATAATTCTGATATGCCTATTTTCCCTGCCAATGCTGTTTCATCAACCAATAATAGCAGTTGTAACCTTGGAGTTTTTAAAATGGATTTTTATTTACCAGTAGTCATTGCAGATTTTGAAGTTCCGCCTATTGGTTGTGCTCCTTTTACAGCCAATTTTACGAATACAAGTTTATCTCAATTGAATACGAATTTCTCTTGGGATTTTGGCGATAACACAACGAGTACACAAGAAAATCCAACGCATACATATCAAACTCCAGGAACTTATGTTGTGTCCTTAATTCTTCAAGATACTGTAACTTGTAATTTTGGTGATACAATTTTTAAAGAAATCACGATAATTGGAGATTCATCTTATACTTTAAATAATATACATATTTGTCCAGATGAAACTATTCAAATTGGCTTATTGCCTAATTTAGATCCAACTTTATCTTATTCATGGACACCTTCTTCAACTTTAAGTAACGATACCATTTCTAACCCTTTTGCTTCACCAGTTAATTCAACAACATATCAACTTTTAATTAGTAATGGAATTTGTACTGATACAATTACCCAGTCTGTAATCGTAAACACACCGCTTTTAAGTGTTAGTAATGATACTACTTTGTGTTCTGATGATGAAATAGCTACACTAATTGCTAATTCTCAGGGAACAAGTACTAATTATATTTGGTCAACAAATAGTAGTTTTACAGATACCATAAATTCACCCATTACAAATCCATCCATTAATGTTTCTCCATCTATTTCTTCAACATATTATGTGCTAGTAAATAACAATGGTTGTGAACTTTTTGATAGTGTAACAGTTAATTTAGTAAATTCACAATTAACATTATCTCAGGATACAGTTGTTTGTCTTGGAGATAGTCTATTAATTGTAGCATCATCTTCAGATATAAATCATTCATTTAATTATAATTGGTCACCTAATGAAATCTTACTTTCAGGCAATGAAAATGATAGTGTTTGGGTTTTGCCAAATACTAATGGATTTGTTGTCTTGAATGCATTAAGTTCAGAAGGTTGTGTAATTTTGGATAGTGTTTTTGTAGCGGTAGATAATTTTCCAGATTTGAATATACAAGCCTCTTCTGAACAAGATACCATTTTTGAAAATTCAACAGTCGGGTTGTTAGTTTCACCTCTCGGGTACTCCTACAGTTGGACACCAAGTATATTCTTAAATAATGCTCAAATTCCAAATCCAACAGCAACATTATCAGAAAACACAACTTTTATAGTTACAGTAACCAGTGCTAATGGATGTGTAAAGTCTGATACAATAAGTATTTTTGTTAAAGAAGTAATATGTGGCGAACCCGATTTATACGTTCCTAATGCATTTACTCCCAATGCTGACAATACCAATGATAATTTGTATGTAAGAGGAAACAATATTTTAGAAATTATATTTAGAGTCTACAACAGATGGGGCGAATTGGTTTTCGAAACTAATGACCAATCAATTGGTTGGGATGGAACATTTAAAGGGAAAGAATGTGATCCAGCAGTATATGATTATTATCTCGAAATTCTTTGTATTGACGAAGAAAAGTACTTCAAGAAAGGGAATGTAACATTAATTAGATAATTTTAATCAACCCAAATTAAATTGAAGAATAGGAAGAATACTAAAACAAGTTAAGGTAGTGTCACAATAAATTCAATTTCTGAGTCAAGTCGTCTTTATATGCTTTTCCAATATTAATTTGCTTTTGATTGATAACAATATAATTGTCTTCTATAGACTCTATTTTGTCAATTCTAACAATAAAAGATCTGTGAACTCTCACAAAATCATCAGAAGATAATTTAGAGATAATATCTTTCATAGTAGAAAGAATGGTGTATTTCTGACCATTTGCAGTAAAAATTCTCATGTAATTACCCAAAGCTTCAACGCAAAGAATATCTTCTGTATTGATTTGTACTAATTTAGAATCAGCTTTGATAAAAATAGATTTATCTTGAGATGTGATACTTGCTCTATTATTTTCAAAATGCTTGTATGCCTTATCTACTGCTTTCATGAAACGAGCCAAAGAGATGGGTTTGTGTAGGAAATCAGTAATGTTGTACTCGTATGATTCTAAAGCATACTTTTCGTGAGCAGTAACCAAAATAACTTGAGGTAAAGGACTTAGAGTTCTTAACATTTCAAGTCCATCCATTTTGGGCATTTCAATATCTAAAAATACAAGATCTATATGGTCTTCTTTAATAACTTTAAAAGCCTCAACAGCATCAGAGCATGATTTTATCAATTCTAATGTCTCAGTTTCCTCTATCAAATCTTCGATTACGCTTCTTGACAAATCATCATCATCTACTACTATACATCTCATATTTTTAAATTTGAGTGTTAAAATTTAACTTCACTTAATTCATCCAAAATTAATATAATTTCCTTTTCCACAACATCAAGTTTTGAAATAATTTCATTTTTGTCTATATTTTCTATGTCTAGACCTTCTAAATAGATTATTTCATTGGAGATTTTGTCTGCACCCATATAATTTAGATTTCCTTTAATTTTGTGAGCAGTTTTTTTGGTTTCTGACCAATTTTGTTCTTTAATTTCTTGTTTTAATTTATCTAAATCAACAGGAACGTTTTTGATAAATAAATCAATGTATTTTTTTAATTTATCTGGTTTGTTTCTTGTTATGCCTTTCAGGTTTTCTAGGTTTATGTGATGATGTTTGTTGCCATTTTTTTGTTCTAAGTTTTGAAAAGTTTCGATAGCATTTTCTTTCTTTTCTGATTTAATTAAACTTTTTATTTTTTGAGTTAAAATATTAAGATTTACAGGTTTAGATATTGCATCATTCATGCCTGATTCAATGCATTTTTCTGCTACTCCTTCCAATACATGAGCTGTCATTGCAATGATAGGAATGTTTTTCTTTTGTAAAGTTAAAGAGTTTGAATTTCTGATAGCTATTGTAGCTTCATACCCATTCATAACGGGCATTTGAATGTCCATCAAAATCAAATCAATTTCTTGATTTTCTAACATTTCTATGGCTTTTTTGCCATTTTCTGCTAGTAGAAGTTTTACATTATTTTTTTTATCTTCTACCAAATCATAGAATATTTCTCTATTGAGTTGGTTATCATCCACCACCAGAATATTTAAGTTTTCAAGATTGTTAGCGTCTTCTATTTGTTTTTGCTTAAGTTCTTCGATGTTTTTGATTTCTGAACTTTTCATCCAGATACTAAAATGAAATTTGCTGCCTTTCCCAGGAGTACTTTCAACATGGATTTTTCCACCCATGTTTTCCACTAATAATTTACAGATAGCCAATCCTAAACCAGTTCCACCATATTGTCGTGTAGTACTTACGTGTTCTTGTTGGTAAGAATCAAAAATCGTTTGTAATTTATCATTTTGAATGCCAATTCCGGAATCTTCTATTGCAAAATGTAACTTCACTTTATCCGAACCTTTGCCTTCTAATCGCACAGAAATTGAAACTTCGCCTTCTTTTGTAAATTTAAGTGCATTATCTGCTAAATTTAATAAAATTTGATTGAATCTAATAGGGTCTCCAATCAGAACTTTAGGAACGTTTTCATCAATGTTTTGAATTAATTTTACTTTCTTTTCAAACTTTTTAAACTCCAAAGAATCAATGATTTGAGAAATGATTTCATGAAGAGAAAACTCTATTTCTTCGAATTCGATACCACCTTTTTCCATTTTGGATAAATTCAAAACATCATTTACAAGGAACAGAATATTCTGTGCACTTCCAGTAATGGTTTTTAAATATTTTTGTTGATTGTCATCTAAATTTGTTTCACCCAAAAGTTTTGCCATACCTACTACCGCATTCAAAGGAGTGCGTATTTCATGACTTGTATAAGCAAAGAAATCTTCTTTTTCTTTTTTAGATTGATTGGCTCTATCAGTGGCGATTATAAGTTGAGAATTGATTTTATCTCTTTGTCTGAGAGAAATAAATAAGAAAATACTCAAACTAAAAATAATTACAGAAACGATGATTGAAATAATAATATACAATCTTCTTGTATCAGATTCTTTCTTGTGAAAATCATTTTCTTTGGTAAGTAACTCAAGTTTTTTATTTTTATCAGCAAGTTCCAATTGAGATTCTAACTCTGAAATTTGTTTAGTATCCTTGATGGCGCTGAAATATTTCAGATATTCATATGCTTCTTTGTATTGATTATTTTTTTCGTAAGTATCAGCAATTGTTTGATATCCTTTTTTTATTAAAAGTTCAATGCCTGTTTCTTGCGCCAAACCAAGACTGTTTTTCATGAAAACAATTGCTTCTTGAGGATTTCCAATTTGCTGATAAGCCATTCCAATATCAAAGCAAACATAAGCCTGCATTTCTTTGTTTTCTATCTGTTCGAAGTTTTTTAATGAAATGATAAAGTTTTTTATTGCATCTTCAATGGTGTTGTTTGCCAATTGGATTTTTGCATAATCATAATATATTTGACCAATTTCTTCATATTGGTAGGTTGTAGAGATTTCTTCTGCTGCAATTTCATAATATTGAACAGCTAAATAGTTTTTACCTTGAGCAGCACTTAATTTTCCATAACCAGCATTTGATTTAGCAATAATGGTTTTACTTTTGATTTTTTGACCGATATCATTAGCATATTGAATGTATATTTTTGCTTCATCAAAGTCTTTCATGTCGATATGAATATCTCCTAGCATTAAATTTGCATTTGCAATTCCTTTTTGATCTCCATAGGAAGCACTAATTTCGATTGCGAAATTTACTGCATCAATTGCTTTTTTATAGTTTTGTTCCCTTTTTTCGATATAAGCAATCTGATAATAAGAAGCTACTTTACCTTTGTTGTAATGCAAACTTTTACTTAAGGTGAGTCCTTCATAAGCAAAATTCAAAGCCTCTTCATAGTCATAATCACTTAGTAGTTTAGAGAGTTGAATTAACTGTTCCGCTTTTTTATTTACATTGTTTTCAATTTGAATTTTGTACTTCAAATCGTAAATTTTTTCAGTGTTTTGAGCATTTCCACTATTACTGAAAAAGAGCGCTATAAGCCATATGTAAATTATTTTTTTGAGCATAAACTTTAAACAAAAATAATTTAAATAATTTATCTTTCAAGGTTTTGCTAAAGATTAGTTAGATGATTTTTGGTTTTGTTTTCCTTTTACCATTTTTTTTAACCGTTTCCTCATACAAATATGATTTATAATTGTGTTTTTGGTACCTTTGTAATTAATTAAATGAAATCAAAATGAAAAATTTATTATATATTTTTTTTCTATTGAGTTTTCCCAATGTTTTTTGGACTCAATTGGATGCTTATTTGGATTCTAAGTATTTTAATACTCCAAGTGGTCCAGTTATTGAAACATACATCGAAGTATATGCTAATTCCATCCAGTTTTCTAAACCAGATAATGGAGTTAGAAGTAGTCAAGTTGAAGTGATTCAAATACTTAAAAAGGAAGATAGTATTGTTAATTTTTCTAAAACGATACTTAAAAGTGAAATTAAAAATGAAAATGATTTTTCTGAAAATTTATTGGAAGTTAAACGTTTTCAAATCAAAAATAAAGAAATCTACACGCTAGAGGTTTCCATAAAAGATTTAAATATTCCCAATGCTGAAGAACAAGTTGTAACTAGAAAAGTCTTATCTAACTATTCAGAAATGCATTGTGAAATTAGTGACATACAATTGGTTTCATCATTTGCACCCACTTCTGATGTTAATGTATTATCAAAATCTGGTTATGATTTAGTTCCACTAATTTCAGACTTTTTTTCTCCAGAATACGAAAAATTGGTTTATTATTTTGAAGTATATAATACCATTCCTCATTTTGAAGAAGATAAATTTATTGTTTCTCACTATATAGAAAGTAAATTAACTAACAATATAGTGGGTAATTATGGGAAAATGAAAAGAGAAAGCCCGCAAGAAGTGATACCAATATTACATGTTTTTGATATTAAAAATTTACCATCTGGAGATTATAACTTAGTTGCTGAAGTAAGAAATAAAGAAAATGAATTGGTTGTTCAAAAAAAGATTTCATTTACGAGACTAAATTTAGAGGCTGATTTAAGTCAAGATAATTTAAATAGTGTAAACTATGAAGGGACTTTTGTTGAGAAAATGATGAGCGATTCCCTAAATGAATACATATATTGTTTATTTCCTATAGTTTCTGATATGGAAAATAGAATGATTGATAATCAAGTTAAAAAGTACAATGATACCCTTAAAAGACAATTCATTTATAGTTTTTGGGCCAACACGAATAGTAAAGATCCTCAAAAAGAATGGGAGACCTACAAAGAACAAGTGGATTTAGTTAATCAAATGTTTGGAACAACAGTTAGACAAGGCTACGAAACTGATAGAGGTAGGGTTTATCTTAAATACGGTCCCCCTTTTAATGTAGAAGATAGGCCTAATGAACCAAGTAGTTACCCTTATCAAATTTGGCATTATTATAAAATTGGTAAATTCAATAACAAAAGATTTGTATTCTATCAACCAGATTTAGTGACTAATGATTACATGTTGTTGCATAGTGATTTGCAAGGAGAGATTCAAAATTTTAAATGGCAAAAAGAATTGAATTCAAGGAATACTCCTGGTGGAAACATTGATGATCCGAATGAAGGTAATTATAATCACTATGGAACTAATAGTGGAACATTCTTCGAAAAACCTTAAGATTGCTAAATTGTTTTGATGGATAGTGCGCAGGAAATAAATGTTAAAAAGAAAGGGGTGTTCCATCAACTGAAACAACCTACATCTTTTATTTTTATCAGCATTTTTTCGGCAATTATTGTGATTCCTATTACTGTTTCCATCTATCAAATGATTCCTGCGTGGAGAATTGATTTCTTAGGTGGTCTTAGAGTTGATTTATATGCTGTTTTGTTGTTGCTTTTCCTATTGTTTTTTATTTTGATAAAAAAGTTTAGTAAGTTTTTTTTGGTTTCCTTGCTTATAGGATTTACTGGTTTGACTGTTTCAAGTTTTATTGGAAAATATAGCTTTAGAGATTTGTACCACGATTACAGCACCATTTATTTTTCATTTACAAATGATTTTTCCACTCTCAAATTTCAAGAAGAAACGGCTGAATTTAAATACAAACAAAGAATATTAAACCACATTGATTATAGAAATGAAATTGTTAAAAATAAAGCTAATGCTTGGGCAATTGCTAATTTTTCTGAATATAAAAGTACTTTTCCTTCATTGAAAGTATTACATTGTTTATCAATTTTTAAAGAAGTTAAAAGCAGGTGGAATTATGTTTATGACCCCAAAGGAGATGAGTATTATTCCAGAACAAGTGTATCTTTGAATCAATTAGACGATGATAATAAACTTAAAGGTGATTGCGATGATTATTCTATTTTACTAGCAGGGTTATTTACTGCCGTTGGAGGAGAAGTACAATTGGTAAGAACAGAAGTTCATACACCTGAAAGAATTATAGGACATATTTATCCAGAATTAAAAATTGGAGATATCAAAGATTTAGAAAAAATTGCATATTTTATTAAAAATGAACTTTTTGTTTTGGAAAGTATGGATAAACCAATTTTTTATTACGTAGATTTGAAGGGTAATGTATGGTTAAATATGGATTATAATGATGACTATCCTGGTGGAAAATACCAAAGTAAAATTAGAAAAAGCGTGCTTAAAATTGAGTAAATACATTAATATATTATTTTTGGTTTTGACCATAATGTCCTCTTTTATATCTAAGATATGGGGACAAGAAGTGAATATTGCACAATATTCAGTAGGACAAGGACTACCACAATCTCAAGTAAATAAAATTTTTATTGACTCCAGAGGCATGCTTTGGACTGCTACTTCAGGAGGTGGGATTGCATCTTTTGATGGGATGAGTTTTACTACTTATGATGAAAGTTCTGGGCTTGCCGGAAATATCGTTTTAGATATTGAAGAGGATCAAAAGGGGAGAATTTTTACGATATCAACTTGGGGTGATATTTCCATTTTGGAAAATAATAAAATTTCAAAAATTATACCTTATCCAGAGGGATATACAGGCTTTTCAACTTTAGAGAAAGATAGTTATGGAACCATTTGGCTTGCTGGAAATAAATTATGCTACATAGAAAACGATCAAATAATTGAGGTTGCTTCAGACTTAAAATTACCATTTACTCACAACCCTAACATAAAGTGCTTTGGAGATATTCTTTTAGTTGCTTTCAATGATAGAATATTAACTATTGATGTTAAATCAAAAAAACAAATAAAGTCAAAGTCATACCCTTTTGAAATTATTGTTGCTTTTTTTGATAACAATAATGTTTTATATATTGGTACTGAGGCAAATGGTCTTTATAAAGAAGTTAATAATCAATTGTTTCAAGTTCAATTACCTTCAAATCATTCAACATCTAGTATTTCTATAACTGATATTTTTCAGCAAAACAATAATAAAATATGGTTTGCTAGTAAAAAAGGAGCTTATTGTAAAGAAAACGATGAGATTGTCTACTATGCTAATGACAAAGGAGTCGGAGAATATGATATCACTTCAATTTGTTTTGATGAACAAGAAAACATTTGGTTGGGTACCAAAGGTGAAGGTATTGTTGGAATTGTGAATACGCCTTTTACCTATTTCAATAATTATGATGGATTTAATAAACCTGATAATTTTGCCATAATTAAAGATCACCAGAATAGACTATGGACTGGAAATAATGAAAAAGGTATTTTTATTTTAGAAAATGAAAATGTTATAACCCTAACTAAAGAAAACGGTTTGCCAGATAATGGTATACGAACTTTTGCTCGCTCTAATGACAATTTTATTTGGACAGGTACCAAAAAAGGTCTTTGCAAAATTTCTCCTGATTTAAAAGTTACTGTGATTCCAGAATTTAAGGATATGTATGTAAAATCACTTTTAATTTCAAAATATGGAGTTATTTATGTTGGCACAATAGGTGATGGATTGTGGGAAATCAATCACGAAAATAATTCCATAAAGAAATTATATGACAGTGAAATCAAAAATGTTCATTCACTATGTTTTGATTTAAAAGAGAACTTAGTAATAGGAACCAACTATGGCTGTCATTATATCAAAAATGGAGAAATAACTTTTTATAAAGAAAATCTCAAAAACACCTATATAGGAAATGTTACATGTGATAAAAATGGTAAGATTTGGGTTGGAACCGATCGTAGTATCTCTAGACTTGATGATAATAAATTCACCAATTTTGATATTTCAGATGGGTTAATTTCTGATGTAATTTATATTTTATTTACTGATAGTGATGGTAATTTATGGAGTGGTTCCAACAAAGGACTTGATAAAATTACTCTTGATAACAATAGCAATATAGTTAATATAAAGCATTTTGGTTACTCTGAGGGATTTAAAGGAATTGAGACTAATGCGAAAGCATATTATGAATGTGAAAGCAAAGAAATCTATTTTGCAACTGTATCTGGAATTCATAAATACAACCCAAAACACGGCTATAATTTTTCTTATAATACACCTGTTTATATTAATAAAATTAAGCTTTTTTTAGAAGAAATAGATGAATCAAATTTGAATGGTTCATCAAAAAGTTGGTTTGGAATTCCTCAAAATTTAACACTAGAGCCTGATCAGAATCATATAACATTTGAGTTTTTTGCTGTGGATTATCTCAACCCTAAAGGTGTAGAATATACCTATTTTTTGGAAGGTTTTGATAAAAATTGGTCTCCACCTACTAAGTTAAGAACAGCGGTTTATTCTAATTTGCCATCTGGAAATTATGTTTTTAAAGTAAAACAACACGGGAACAATTTTTCTCAAATCGCTTCAATCAATTTAAAAGTAAAAACATTGCCGCCACCTTTTTATAAAACTATTTGGTTTTTGATGTTGGTGATGATTTCAATAGTTATAATAGTCTATTATTTTACCGAATATAGAACTTACAAGTTGAAAAATCAACAGGCATATTTAGAATCAAAAATTGAAGAAAGAACTTTGGAAATACAAGAAAGTGAAAAAGAAAAAATAGTTTTGCTCCAAGAAGTTCACCATAGAGTAAAAAACAACCTACAAATTATCATTAGTTTATTCAGTCTTCAGAGTCATTTCACGGAAAATAAAGAAGCACTTGAACTTTTTAGAAATAGTCAAAATAGAATTCGAACAATGTCTAAGATACATGAAAAACTCTATGAAACTAAAGATTTATCAGATATTTCTATAGAAGAATATATTACAGAATTAATAGATGATATCATTGCTTCTTATGATATTAAAAATCAAGTGAAAGTTAACGCTAAAATCGAAAAATGTAATATACCATTAGATGATTTAACCCCTTTTGCATTGATAATCAATGAAATTATCACCAATTCATTGAAATATGGATTAAAAGAAGTAGAGCAACCAGAAGTTTTTATTTCAATATCGCAAACTGTAATAGGTGATACTACTTTAATTTGTGGAGATAATGGAAAAGGTTTTGACGAAAAAATATGGATTGATCATCAAACCATGGGAATGGAACTCATTAAAACCCTTGCCGATCAATTGGACGGTGAAATTAAACTAACACAAGAAGATAATAAAACTTTCTATACTTTAAAATTTAAAACCAGAATTTAAGCATGAAAATATTACTTTCACCAGCAAAATCTTTAGACTTTGAGAATGCCAAGAAACTAAATAACACAAGTATTCCTGTTTTTATTAATGAAAGTCAAGAGATGATTAAAAAACTTCAAAAGCTTTCTCCCAAAAAAATCGCAGACTTAATGAGTGTTAGCGATACCATTGCAGAACTAAATTATGAACGTTTTCAAGAATGGAGTTTTCCTTTCAATGAAGATTCAAAACCAGCTTTGTTTGTTTTTACTGGAGAAGCTTATAGAGGTCTTGATGCTCATAATTTCACTGAAAAAGACATTAAAAGTGCCAACGAAAAATTAAGGATTTTATCTGGATTTTACGGAATATTGAAACCCAACGACTTGATGCTTCCATACAGATTGGAAATGGGAACTAAATTTAGTGTTACGCCCAAATATTCCAATTTATATAAATTTTGGGGAAATAAAATCACAAATGCCCTCAATAACGAAATGTATGAAGGTGAAATATTGGTTAATTTAGCATCAAATGAATACAGTAAAGTTGTAGATTTCAAAAAAATAAAAGGAGAAGTCATCACTTGTTCTTTCAAAGAAGAAAAAAATGGTATATTCAAAGCGGTGATGACATACGCCAAAAATGCAAGAGGAACTATGTCTAAGTTTATTATTCAAAACGATATTCATGAAAAAGAACACCTGAAAGCATTCGATTTGGATAATTATGTCTTTAATGAGAGTTTGTCGAACACCTCTGAATTTGTTTTCACAAGATAAAATATGTCATTCGTAATATATCTAACAAATAAAATTTAAGAAAAAAAATCAAGTATTATATTTGTTTTTGAATATTACTTTATCTTTACATCCAAATAGGCTTTTTATTTAACTCAAAAAGTGAATTTTTGAGAATGGATAGTTAAAATATTAAAGTATGAATATGAAAAAGACAATTATTAGTTCAAGTTTTGCATTGTTGCTATTGACTTCTTGTGGAGAAGAAAAACCTGACGTTAATAATAAAGTGGATATAGTAAAAGATTCTACTATTATTGATAGAATAGAAAAAATTGAAAACATCTTTTTTAATATTCCTTCTCCTATAGAAACTTTGAGTATTCTGAAGTCTGCTGGTGCAACTTATGAATGGAACTTACCTTTAGATCCCAAAAAACTAAATGATTTTAATACAAATTTCTCAAGAGCTATAGCTATGGGAATTTATGGAGCTGATTTGAATTATGCAAGTGTTTTTGGTCAAGACAATGACATGTATATGTTCTTATCTTGCGCAGAGAAATTAGGAAAGGATTTAGGGCTTGGACAAGTTTTTACTAAAGAAACGACCGATAGAATAGAAATGAATGTGGATGATAAAGATTCAATGCAATCTATCATATCAGAAACTTTTTGGTCTATGGACTCGCAACTTCATGAGGAAGGAAGAGAAAATGTATCTGCATTGATCATTTGCGGTGGATGGTTAGAAGGAGTTTATTTAGCTACTCAATTAGCGGTTTTAAATCCAAAAAATGATGCAATTAAACAAAGAATTGCTGAACAAAAATACTCTATTGAAAATCTGATCAAACTTTTAGAAACTTATAGTTCTTCTGAGGATTTAATTGAAATAACTTTTACAATGAAAGAATTAGAGGCTTTATTTCAAAAGATTACCGAAGAAAAAGTAGTTTCTACAGGTCAAGTAGATGAAGATGGAATGCCTATAGTAGGTCAGCAAATTACACTTACTATGAGCGATGAACTACTAAAAGAAATTACTCAATTAGTTTCTGAAATAAGAGTCGATTTAACACATTAATAAATATTTTAAAACCAAATTATACATGAAAATTTTTAGTTTAATTTTATTTGTAGTTTTATTATTCCCTACTTTGTCTCATGCTCAAAGTTGTAGAGCATTTACCAAAAAAACTTGTAGACCTGCTTTAGAAAATTACATTCACAATGGACAAGTTAACTCTGCGGTTTTATTTCCAGGTGATAAGGCTGATATGATGCTTACTTTTTTTAGTGGTCAGAAATACCGTCTTTTGGTTTGTGCTCAAGAGCAATTGGGAGATGTAACATTCAGAGTGCTAGATATAGATAGAAATGAATTGTACAATAGTAAAGATAAAAAGTCCAACACATTTGATTTTAAAGTAGCCTCA
>CAWUIK010000027.1:0-32695 GCA_963922585.1 uncultured Flavobacteriales bacterium
TTTCAGGTTTGCATGTAGGGATTATATTTTTAGTGCTCAATTTTTTATTCAATCTTTTAGATAAAAATGATAGATTTAAAATAACCAAAACGATTCTATTACTAATGTGTCTTTGGTTTTATGCTGCACTTACGGGCTTAAGTCCATCTGTAGTAAGGGCCGCCACCATGTTTTCCTTTGTCGCTTTTGGAAAATCTTTTGCCAGAAAAAGCAGTATTTACAACACATTGGCATCATCTGCTTTGGTTTTACTAGTTTACAATCCATATTTGATTATGGAAGTAGGATTTCAATTGAGTTATTTAGCAATTCTTGGAATTGTATATTTTCAAAATCTAATCTACAAAAGAGTATATGTCAAAAACAAATACCTCGATTATATTTGGATGATAACTTCTGTGTCTATCGCAGCTCAATTAACAACTTTTCCATTGGGATTGTTGTATTTTCATCAGTTCCCTACCTACTTCTTCATCTCCAATCTCTTTGTTATTCCTGGTGCCATGGTCATCATTGGAGTTGGCTTGTTGCTCTTTACAACGAGTTGGATTCCTTTTGTTGGTTCTGCGATGGGTTGGTTTTTGAGTACGCTTATTTACTTTATGAATACTTTGGTAATTTCAATCGATCAATTGCCTTTTTCTTTGATAGAAGGTATCAGTATTACCATTTTAGAGTGTTGGTTGGTCTATGTCATTATTGTGTTTTTTGTAATAGGTTATGAAAGTAGAAAATTAAAATTTATCCTATTTGCTTTAAGTTTTACGGTGTTTTTTATTGGCAAAGATTTGTATGAAGACTATCATCTAAGTCAAACCAAACAAGTAGTAATTTATGATATTAAAAATGGTGACAACATCAATTTCATTTCACCCAACGAGAATTTCTTTATTGCTGATTCTGAATTGTTTTCAGACAATAGCACGATGCTTTTTAATGTAAAGCACCATTGGTTTGATATGGATGCGCAACATCCTAAACACTTGGAATTATTTCAAGAAATAGCAACAAATAACTTATTGTCAGAAAGTGGTTTGTATCAATTTTATGATTTTAAAATGTTTCATTATAACGAAACAATACATTTTGAATTAGATAATCCAATTAATGTCGATGTATTATATCTTTCGACTAAAGATTTTGTGGATTCTGTTTCTATTTTTAAAAATTTCAATCCCGAAATCATTGTTTTGGGACATAATTGCAATTGGAAAACACGAAAATGGATGAAGGAAAATAATTTAAGTTTAAAAGTTCATGATTTAAAAAAGGAAGGAGCCTTTATAATGAATTTATAATTTTTTTAATTTTGACTCAAGTTAATAGCTTAATTTTGCATTATGAACACAAACGAAAATAAAAAACATGATTCAGAACATATCGATGATGAAGATTTATCTTTGCTCGAACATGCTGATGACAAAGAGTTTGTAAGTAAGATTAAAGCCAATAGGCAGAAAGTAGCAAAAGCGATGAAAGTATTTGCCAAGGATTTAGGCAATGAAGCCAAAGAAACTAAAGAAGCATCTAAAATTTTGATGAAATTTCTAGTGGAAGGCGAAATTTCTAAAGAAGAAGAAAAAGAACTCAAAACGCAGATTTACGATATTTTCAAAATGGTAGGTATAGGCATTCCATTTTTTATGATACCTGGTTCTACTATTCTACTACCTTTCTTGATAAAAGTAAGTTCCAAATATGGTGTGAATTTACTGCCGACTTCTTTTACACATGAGAAAGAAGAGAAAAACATCGAGAAAAAGGAGAATAAAAAGCCTAATGAAGAATAATTTTTCACATCCATTTCCATCCCCCTTTTTTAGTTTCCCATCTTCCAGTCTTCTGTCTTCAAGTCTTTTGTCTTCAAGTCTTTTGTCTTCAAGTCTTTTGTCTTCCAGTCTTTTGTCTTCAAGTCTTTTGTCTTCAAGTCTTTTGTCTTCAAATCTAAATCACATCTCACTCCTTCACAAACTCAGAATTTGCCAAGAGCCATTTTCCATTTTTAGGTTTTTTGAATTCAAAGACACATTTGGTCCACAGTCCCATTTTGCTTCTATCTCCAGCACCTGCTAAAGTAATTGTGAGTTGCGCTTTTTTTGAACTAAAATCATCAATCGAAATTTTTCCATAAGGTTTTTCGCTCATAAGTAAGTTGCTGCCCACATCATATACTATGGAGAAGTCTTCAAAATCAAAAACTGGAGCGCCCATTTCTTCATAACTTAAAGTCAGAAAGTTGAATTTTTTGGTAGAATCATTTTCATCTATATATCCCAATGTTTTATCAATTTCTTCAATTTTACAAATACGTGCCAACATAAATGTAATTTCATCATCAGTTTGTGCTTTAGAAATAAAAGCAGTGCATAAAAATAATAAAAGCGTAAACGTTTTCATAGTTAAATTTATATGTTGGTTAATTATTCAATAATTTCTCTTGTTACAGAAGTAAGAACAAAATTTAAATCAAATTGAAATAAATAAACGAAGTTTCCATCGTTGATTTCATCTTTGCAATTTACCTTTATTTCATATCCAGTAATAACTTCATTGTTGTCTATTTGAGATAAAATAGGTGAAGGTTTGCTGTAATCTACTACTTTGTATTCTGGATTTATAAATTTCGGCTCACTTCTTATGACCTTTTCAAGCATAAAAGCATCTTCATCAAATGCATTATTTTTCTTGATGTAAATCATAATGTCAAGAATTGTTCGAATTAATTCCCCTTTATAATCTTCTTCTGATTCAATAGCAGCAATGCTTTGACTGTAAAAAGCATTATTCATGTCGTAATCATAACTATAATTGTTAGTTTGATACAAAGGATCTTGATTCATAAATGCTTTGAAAACTAGATATTCATCATTACTCAAAAGCAATAACATTTTTTGATGAACATCTTTAATCGTATAGTTAGGATAAATTTCGAAATCAAGTTCATATACAGAGACTGAATCTTCTTTTTTTAAAGGAACAATGGCAAAAAGATGACTGATTTCATACCATGGATAAATTTTGTTATCTTTTATTTCTTGTTTTTTGAATGCTATTTTCACTTCTTGTGCTTGCATTACACTATCATACTTTTTTCCTAATTCATCAGTTCTTAATGGAAGTTTGTTTTTTTCATCAATAAGTTGATCTAATTCAAGAATTTCTTTAGGCTTCAAAACAAAAAGTTCACCATAAAGATAGTTTTTATAAGCACCTTTTTCACTAAAAACTTTCAAAATATGATCTGAAATCGCTTTTTTTACTTTGTCTTCTTTAGAAGGAGAACTTTCTTTTGTGCTGTTTTCGTATGCTGATGCGTATCCCAAACAACTATTGAGAACAATTCCAAGTAAAAAAATAAATATAAAATGAATTTTGAAAATTTTCATAAAACGTAATGCACAATAATCATGCACAATATTACAAATTATATGAAGAAATCGAAAATATTATTTTTAAAGATAAATATTAGCATATTTTCATTTTTCAAATACTTATCACCAGTAAGGTTCTATCTCAAAATAAACTAAACCTTAATTCTTCAATAGACGTATATTCGATTATATTTGCAAAAACTAATTAATATTAGATATTATGGATGCTTTAGTTATTTCAGGAGGTGGCAGTAAAGGTGCTTTTGCTGGTGGAATAGCGGAGTATCTCATCAAAGACTGCAATACAAAATATGATTTGTTTGTAGGAAGTAGTACCGGAAGTTTATTGATAAGTCATCTGGCATTAGGAGAGGTGGATAAGATTAAAGAAGTGTATACCAGTGTCGATGAAAAAGATATCTTTTACATCAACCCCTTTAAAGTGAAAGAAAATAAAGACGGGACATACGCAGTTTCTATCAATCACTGGAATACATTAAAATCATTTATTTCTAGAAGACAAACATTTGGCGATTCCAAAAATCTAAGAAAACTTATAAAAAGTGGGTTGTCCAAAGAAGATTATGAAAAAATTTTAGAAATGAATAAGCAGGTAGTGGTTTCTGTTTCAAATCTCACAAAATTTAGAACTGAATTCAAGTCAAATACAGATTACTCTTATACTGATTTTATAGATTGGGTTTGGGCGTCAGCTAATTATGTCCCATTTATGAGCGTGGTAAACAAACATGGTTGCGAATATGCTGATGGAGGCTTTGGAAGTCACACACCGATTCAAGCAGCCATTGATTTAGGAGCTACCAATATTGATGTAATCATTTTGGAGCCTGAAACATTAGAGCGAAATTTTGAGCCTACTAGCAATCCATTTGGATCATTAATGAGAGTTTTTGGTTTTATGACAGAGCAAATTTACTATGATGATTTAATAATTGGAAAATTAAAAAGTAAGGTAAGAAATGTTCAAGTAAGAGCTTTTCACACTCCAGGAGTTCTCACTGATTTCCCTTTTGTATTTAGACCAGAACTTATGAAAAGATGGTGGAAAGAAGGGTATGAACATGCCAAAAGATCAAATCCATATTGCAGAATAATAAATCCAAAAAACAGCAGTACAGATGAGTAGGGGGTTAGTTTGTATTTTTTGTTTTTTCTTATCTCAAATTACTTTTTCTCAATTGATTAATATTGAGCAGAAAAGGCTCAATTCTAATGAAGAAGGTTGGACAGGGAATGTCGATTTTAATGCTAAATTTACTCAAAACGTTAATTCAATATGGCAATTATCCAACAGAGTCGGTATTCAATACAATATGAATAAGTCCACACACTTGTTTATCAATGATATATCTTTTGTGAGAAGCAATCAAAATGATTTGGTGAATTTTGGATTTGCGCATTATAGATATACCAAAAAAATTATGGACAATAAAATTGTTTCATGGGAGTCTTATGCTCAAATTCAATACAATAGTGTGCAAAAAATTAGACTAAGAACGCTTACTGGTTCTGGTTTGAGATTCAATGTAATACAATCGGATTCAGTTTTGCTAAGAGGTGGCTGGTCTTTTATGTATGAATACGAAGAAACTACTATTCCAGAGTTTTCAAATGTTTTGAGAAATTCAAATTATTTAGCATTTAATATTAAGGTAGGTAAGAATTGGAGTTTTAATACGATACTTTATTATCAGCCCAATTTATTTGATTTTGCAGATTACAGAATTTCCAACGAAACAAGTTTGTCTCACAAATTAACCGAACATATTTCAATTTTATTTAATTTGAATGTATTGTATGATTCAAGACCGCCAAAAGAGGTTCCAGTAAATATTTTTAGTTCAGGAATTATGTTGAGGTATAAGTTTTAATACCTCTAAATCTTAGTTTTATCAAAAAAAATCGAAGCAAAAGAATAAAATAGTTATATTTACACTCTTATTTAACTAAATCAGTCAATTATGAAGCCAATAGTTTTGATTACTTTAAAATCATTGTTGTTAAGCATATTATTTATTGCAAGTGCATTAAATTTTAATAGTCAAGTTACCTATACATGGAATGGTACTGTTTCATCAGAATGGAATAATGGAAGTAACTGGACTCCTGTAGGCCCTCCTTTAAATACCGATCACGTGATAATAGTCGCCTCGCCAAACGACCCTAGCTTGAGTAATGATGTAACTATAGAAGATTTTACTATCAATAGTGGAGCATTAAATTTAGCAGGTTTTAAAATTACTTCCGAAGGTAATCATAGTTTTTCTGGTGGTAATATTTTAAACGGAACATTTCAGTCTTTAACGGGTGTGCTAACCACTTTTTCAGCAACTACTTTTGACGCGAATATTGACATTACTTCAGAGAGAATTCTTTTAAACGGAGGTGTTTTTAATAATCCTGTAGTTTTAGAACAAAATGGAACGACTAATGCCAATGGAACTGGAAATGCAACCTTCAACGCTCCTTTAGATTTTACTTTGTCTGGAACCGCTTACTTTAGAACCAATGGAAATAATACTTTCAACGATGATGTTTTCTTAACTAACAATGGAGGAAATTGGATACTTTTAGAACGTTCTACAGGTTCAGTTTATAATGGTAATGTGACTTTTACCAACAATGTAAATTCTAATATCAGAGTTGCTTATGCCGGAACGACCACATTCAATGGAGATTTAGAATTCAACAATACAAGTACTGGACAAATTGTATTTTGTGAGTTTGCAGCTTCTTCAGCAATTTTTGGTGCTGGAGTTCAAATATCCGAGGGGCCTCTTGGATTTGACTCAGGAATTTTGATTTTAAGAAATATCACACAAACAGATGCAACGCCTCAGACACTTTCATTTGCTGGAACATCTGATATACGTTCTATCAACAATGTGTGGGATGGTGCTATTAGTTTTACCGCTTCAAGTGTTTTATCAACTAATACCATTTTCAATGGAAATACTTACATTGAGAACAATGGAGTTGGCATCTCAAGTTCTGGTGGAAATACTTTCGACCAAACTACAACTCTTGTGAATTCAAGTGGCAATGAAATGAGATTTGGTGTGACCAATCCCGATATTTTCAATGGCGAACTCTCACTTTTGAATTCTGGAACAAGTACCTTGCAAGTTGCATATAATAGTGTTGGAAACGCATTTAATAATAATGTGATATTTGAAAACACCAGTACTGGAAATGTTTATATCAGTGTAAATGGAGGAACTTCTACATTGGGCAATGGATTTGATATGCAAATTGGAGGTTTAGGTTTCAGTGATGGAATTCTTCAAATTGAAAATTTAACTCAAATTGGTTTGACTCCTCAAAGCTTAACTGTTGGAACAAATGCTAGGATTACCCTTGAAAACAACACTTTTGATGCCCCAGCAAACTTTACTTCTGGTAGAATGTTTTTGTTAGGAAACGTTTTTAATAATGTTGTTTCTTTAGAGAAAATAGGTGCAAATAATGACAATTCAACAGGAGGAAACATTTTTAATCAAACTTCTACAATTGTAAATTCTGGTTCTGGAAGATTATTATTTGCAAACACCTCTCCAGATATATTCAACGATGAAACTACAATTATTTCTAATGGTTCAAGTCAAATATGGTTGGCGCATAATTCTATAGGAAACCAATTTAATCACAATATCATAGTTGAAAGCACAGGAACTTCAAATGGAGTAGAGTTTGGAAGGGGAGGATCAGGTGATGTAACATTAGCAAATGGTTTTACTGTTACTGTTGGAGCAGGTGGTTTTTCTACTGGAACGCTAAGATTTAGAAACTTCACTCAAGTTGGAGCTACAGCACAGTCTATTAGTCTTACTGGAACAGGTTATTTTATCAATCAAGATGCTGAATGGAATGGAGATGTTACTTTTATTGCACCTCAGTTAATAACTCAAGGAACTTTATATAACGGTACTGTATATTTAGAAAAAAATGGTGCTGGTAATAATAATTCTCAAGGTGGAAATACTTTCAATCAAGATGCAACTATTGTTTATTCTGGTTCGAATAATTTTATATTTGCAACTGTTGACCCCGACATTTTTAACGGAACTACTACTGTAATTAATAACAATGGTGTAAGCCAAATCAGATTAGCACATGGAGCAAGCGGAAACCAATTCAACGGTGATATCATTATCGAAAGCATTAATGGTGGTGGTATTGCATTTAGTTTAGGAAATGGTGATGCAACTTTGGCTGCAACTCATACAATATCAGTTGGAGGAGCAGGGTTTAATAGTGGAACGCTAACTTTTGAAAACTTTACACAAGTTGGTGCTACTGCTCAAAATCTTACACTAACTGGTACTGGTTATATATATCAGCAAGACAGTGATTGGGGTGGTGATGTTAATTTTGTTGCTCCAAGATACTATACTATTGGAACTACATACAATGGGATTGCTAATATAGAAAAATCTGGTTCAGGAGATGATGCAAGTGCTGGGAATAATACTTTTGTTCAAAATGCTACATTAATTTGTTCAGGAGATGGTTATTTAGGAATGGGCTGGACAAATCCTGATTTGTTTCAAGGAGATTTGACACTTCAAAATACTGGAAGTAGCCATATTTATATTGCTTATAATTCTAGTGGAAATATTATTGAAGGAAATGTTTTAATTGAAAACACATCCAATAATGGAATTGTTTATTTCAATCAAACAAATAGCGGGGATTTATTATTCAATGGTGATATAGAGATTAATTCATCACTTTCAGCCAATGGGGTTAGATTTGGAGATGCTTTATTAAATGCTTCTTTTATTCAACAAGCAGTTGGTACTTCAATTACAATTGGTGCAGGAGGTTTTAATAATGGAGAATTGAGGTTTGTAAACTTTACAAAACTTGGTGCAGACCCTGTTAATCTCACTTTGTCAAATAATGGGTATTTTAGAAGTTTTGAATCTGTTTGGAATGGTAATGTTCAATTTGTTTCTCCAAGGATTTATACAAGAGGTTCTACCTACAACGGTACATCATACCTTGAAAAGACTGGCACAACAGATGATCAAAGTGCTGGAAACAACGTTTTCAATGATATAACCACCATTGTAAATTCAGGAATCAGATATTTTGGAATGGGCTTTACAAATCCAGATATCTTTAATGCAGATGTCAATATTCGAAACACAGGAACATTTTATGTTACTCTTGCTCATAATTCTTCTGGAAATCAATTTAATGGAAATGTACAGTTAGAATCTGACAATGGACAAGGAGTTAGAATTGGATCAGGTAATGGCTCTTCTACTTTAGCAACTGGTATGCAATTTAGCATAGGAGCATTAGGTTTTTCTGAAGGAGAGTTAGGGTTTAGAAACGTTACTCAAATTGGTAATACTCCTCAAAATCTTACACTCACTTCAAACGCTACTTTTGAAAGTTATGATGCTGTTTGGAACGGACCTGTTGATTTTAGAAGTCCTAGACACTATACTAGAGGAACAACATACAACAATAGTGCATATTTAGAAAAAACTGGAACAGGAAATGATGCTTCAGTTGGTGGAAATACATTCAATGATGAAACATCAATTGTAAACAGTGGTGTTGGTTATTTCATGCCAGCTAATGGAACTGGAAATGATTTTAATGCAAACGTTTCTTTTATTCAAAACAATACAGGAACAATTTTACCTTGTTATAATTCTGCATCAACTTTTGCTGGAGATATTAATATTGATTATTCAAACGGTCAAATTTACTTTGGTGCCGTTACAAATGGTAGAGTTGTAATGGATGGAAATGGAGTTCAAAATATCAATGATTTAGGTGGGTCAAATACTCCAAGATTCAGAGATTTAGAAGTTTCCAAAACGGGAGGAGAAGTAGTTTTGAATATGCCTATTCAAATAGAAATCGAATTGGATTTAAATTCTGAAAATATAATTACTGATGGTACAAACTTACTTTTAATGACCGACAATAGTTTTGTTTCTAGTGTTTCAGATGCATCTTATGTAGAAGGCCCAGTAAGAAAAATAGGAAACGATGCTTTTGAATTTCCAGTAGGTAAAGGTGGTTTTTATAGACCAATTAGTATCTCAGCACCTAGTAGCAATTCGCATCACTTCACAGCAGAGTTTTTCAATACGGAAGCAGATGCAGTAGACATGCAAGAGCCTGCAACGATTGATGCTGCTATCGAGAACATTAGTGATTGTGAGCACTGGATTTTGGATAGAACCAATGGAACATCCAATGTAAATGTGACGCTTTCCTATAGACCATACGGTGCTAATGGATGTAGTGGAGTAGCGGATTTAGCATCGCTTACCATTGCAAGATGGGATGATGGAATACAAGAGTGGGTCAATCATCCAGGAACTGCTGTTGGAAATCCTTCAGGAAGTATTACCACGAATAGTGCAGTTACAGATTTTAGTCCTTTTGCATTAGCAACAACGAGTAATTCCAACCCTTTACCGATAGAATTGGTGAATTTCAAAGCAAAAGCCAATGGGAAACAAGTGGATTTGGAATGGCAAACTGCTTCTGAAATCAACAATGAATTCTTTACCATCGAGAGAAGTATAGATGGATTGAATTTCGAAATAGTAACCATCATCGAAGGAGCAGGAAATTCAACTGCGTTATTAGATTACAAATCAGTAGATGCAAATCCATATACTGGAACATCATTCTACAGATTGAAACAAACTGATTTTGATGGTGCTTTTGAATACTCAGAAGTAAGAAAAGTAGAAATCGAAGTTGATGGAGTGGTGAATATTTATCCGAATCCTGTTCAAATAAATGAAAAAAGATTTATCGTTGATGTTTCAGGTTTCCAAAATGGAGCAGATGAAATCATTATTTTGGATGCACTTGGAAAAATTGTTTATTCAAAATCTGAAAACTTAAGAGGGCAAATTGATATTGAAACTTCAATTTTGAATTCAGGAATTTACTTCGTTAGAGTCGTTGTGGGAGCAAACTTATATCATAAAAAAGTTGTTGTAAAGTAAAGTTTTTGTTACAATTAACCTGCTAAATCTATTAATTTCTAATATTTTATATTAGTTTTGTGTAAGTTAAATAATTTTGAATTCATTCGATTGCATTTAGTCAAAAGTTAATTGATATGATATGAAAACAAAAATAACTTATATTTTAAGTACATTAATAATTAGCACCATATCTGTTAGTGCTCAAACAGGACCTGGTGGTGTAGGTTCAACAGTTACAAATTCACTTTGGCTACAAGCTGATGATGTTTCGCAGGCAGATGGAACATCAGTAGCCACTTGGTCGGATAGATCAGGAAACGGAAATGATGCTACTCAAGGTGCAGGAGCTAATCAACCTACTTATCGCACTGGAATAATAAATGGTCATTCTACGATTCGTTTTGATGGAACAGATGATTACTTAGATGATGCCAGATCTTACAACGCCAGAACTGTTTTAACCGTATACAATATTCTTTCTGCAAATCAGGCAACAACAGATTTGGGTCAAATTTGGGGTAATTATGCAGAAGGATGTCATGTTAGTTTGGATGCTAGAGGAGCAGGAGGTAAATGGAGTTTTGATGGAAATGGAAGTGTTGCAAACACCGGTAAATTAGCCCTTAATGGTGCTGCATATGGCGCTTTTGTCGGAAATCCCGGTACACCTACTTGGACATATGATCAGTTTGACTTAGTTACTTCCGAATTCAATGCTACGCGTTCTTTAACTCGTCAAGTTCTTGGTTCACTTGTTCCAACTTTTTCAATAGGAACACACCAATATGGCGGTGACGTTGCAGAATTAATTGTATATAACACGGTTCTAAACAATGCCCAACGAATTATAGTTGAAAATTACCTAGCTGCTAAATATGGTCTTGCAATTGCAAATGACTTTTACGCTCATCAAGGTCTTCACCCAAATGAAGTGGCTGGCATTGGTAGAGAAGATGCTAGTAATATGCATACCGCAGCAATGTCTGCGGGTGTTCTTCAAGTTGAAAACCCAAGTGGATTGGATGTTAATCAAGAATATTTATTATTTGGACATGATGATGCAAATATTAGATGCAGCAGGAATTCCAGTTCTTACAGACAAGAAAAGAGAGCCAGACAATAATAATCCTCAAGGATATTACGAATTTGAGCCCGTCAAAAAAATGATGGTGGATAGAAGTTGGTTGCCGCAAGCAGAAGGGAAAGTAGTGAAAATTATAGCGCAACTACTTCCTTTTTTACCTTCCAATTATAATTATAAAATCATATTTATGAGAAGAAATATGGTGGAGGTTTTAAGAAGTCAGCAAATTATGTTGGGCAAAGAAAAAGAGGCAGAAGCCAAAGTTTTCCCTGTAGGATTAAATGATGCTTTTGAAAAACAACTCAAAAAAGTTCAAGATTGGATAGACAGTCAGCCGAATGTGGACATTCTTGATGTTAATTATGCAGATGTTGTAGCCAACCCTGATGAGGAGTTTGATGCTATTTTAGGGTTCTTAGATTTCAAAGGTGAAATTGAAGAAATGAAAAAAGTTGTAAATAAATCAGTTTAAAGGAATAAAGTTTAAAAATTTATTTATACTTTTGGACAAAATAAAAATATCTTATTATGAAAATAACAAATACTTTAGATGAAAAAATTAAAAAATATGCTGCTGTAGCGGTTGGTGTAGCTGGAGTTTCTGGTGCATCTGCTCAAGTAGTATATACTGATGTTAATCCAGATGCTGTTTTGACACCAGGTGGAACGGCTCAGTTTGTAGTTGATTTTAATGGTGATGTAGTTGCAGATATTGCTTTCGTTGCATTTTCAGGTAGTTACGCTACTTCTAATTTTAACGGTTACTCAGCCACAGTTGATTACATTGGAGGTGCTGCTGCGTTTGCTCCTTCTGCTGCATCTACTAATGCTTGGGTAGGTGCTGCTGCAAATACACCTGATAATTTAACTAATGGAACACCAATTGGTTCTGCAGCTGCGTTTTTAAATGGGCAAGGGAACTTAGGTCTTAACTTAGATATTGTTTACCCAAATTCTACTACTTACAACTTTACAACTACAATCGGAAATTTCTCTGGAACTGAAGGTTACGTTGGAGTAAGATTTGATGTGGCTGGTGCTGTTCACTATGGTTGGGTAAGAGTTGAAATGGCAGTCGATGGGACTTCAATGACGATTAAAGACTATGCCTACAATGCAACTGCTGGTACAGCAATCAATGCTGGAGATATGGGAGGAACACCTGTAGGAATTAATGATATTGCTAACAACGTAATTATCAGAAATCAATACAATAAATTAAACATTGAATTGGTAAATATCAACAACGCAGAAATTTCTGTTGTAAACTTAGCTGGGCAAGTTGTTATCAATGACCAAATGACTACTAATGTTAAAGAAATCAATATGAGTGATTTAACAACTGGTATTTACATGGTGAATGTTACTTCTGAAGCAGGTTCAACTACTAAGAAGATATACGTTAAGTAATTAATAGTATCAAAACTATATTCAAAAAGCCTAGGATTTATTTCCTAGGCTTTTTTTGTTTTATTAAATAATAATTTTAAATTTGTGTACTAATCTGTAAATTAAACTATTATGAAAAAAACAATTACTCTTGAAGAAAAAATTAAAAAATATGGAACATTTGCACTAAGTGTAGCGGGTGCATCTACTATTTCAGCACAAGTGGTTTATACGGATATCAATCCTGATGAAGTCCTGACCACTACCTCTAACCCATATATTTTGGATTTTAACAATGATGCAGTTCCAGATATTGGTTTTGGAATATTAGAAGGTATTACAAATACTACTTATGGAGGTTTTCCTGTTACTATAGATTATGTTGGAGGTGCGGCTGTTTTTGATACTTTTGCTAATTCTAATAATGGATGGATGGGTATTTACGGAAGTAATGGAATGGAACCACAAGGTTTAAATAACGGAAGTTCTATAGGTAGTTTAGGAATGTTTAGTAATGACGATAGCGCAGGTATTTTAGGAGGTCTTGCTGATATTACTTTTGCAGGGCAACCTTATGGAACTTTTCCAGTTGGAGCTTTTCTTGGACAAGAAAAATTCTTAGGCGTTCGTTTTGATGTTGCAGGTGCTACGCATTATGGTTGGGTTAGAATAGAAATGTCTGCTGATGCAACTACAATGACCATCAAAGATTATGCTTATGAATCTACTGCAGGTACGGCTATCAATGCTGGTGACATAGGTGGCGGAAACACTGTTAGTGTTGAAGAACTTTCTAATGAAATTATCATCAGGAATTTATACAACAAATTAAATATCGAGTTAATGAATGCTGATAATGCTTCTATCTCCTTAGTTAACCTTGCTGGACAAGTAGTTATCAATGATCAAATGAATTCTAATGTAAAAGAAATCAATATGAATGATTTAACTACAGGGATTTATATGGTAAATGTTACTACTGAGAAAGGTTCAATTACTAAGAAAATTTATGTAAAGTAATTATCAAATCAAAATTTATATGAAGCCCCATTTCAATAGTTTTTGATTTGGGGTTATTTATTTAACTTGTTTTCTTTACATATTGAGTAAGAATCACAATCTTTTGACCATTTACTCTACCTTCAATTTGATCAGCATTATCATGAACTAGAGCAATATTTCTTACTGCTTCGCCTCTTTTTGTGGTAAATGTTGCTCCTTTTACATTTAAGTCTTTGGTCAAAACTACTGTATCTCCTGATGATAAAATAGCCCCATTAGCATCTTTATGAATGATTTGTTCTAAAGTATCATCAATAAAGTCTGCAGATTTTGCCCAATCGAGTTCTTCATCATCTAAGTAAATTATATCTAACAAATCTTGCGGCCAGCCTTCTTTTTTGAGTTTGTTTAACATTCTGAATGCAACAACTTTTACAGCACTCACTTCACTCCACATACTATCATTTAAACATCTCCAGTGATTAGCATCCATTTCTTCTGTTTGATTAATTTGACTAATGCAAACTTCACAAATATGAATAACGTTTTCTAAAGTTTCGTCTTTTTTTGGAGGAACCAAATAAGAGTTCAGATTATCTGTACTTTTACAAAGCTCACATTGGCCTGAACTTCTTTTCTCTAATTCTTTTATGATACTCATGATATGATTTATTGAGCAACAAATGTAGGGTTTTTATTATTACTATGTCCAATGTATAAAGTAATACGACCTATGTACAACTTCCAATGTCTAGCATCAAGCGTCTTTTTCAATTATAAAATTGCTAAATTATAGTAAAGTCGAATGTCGTGAAATCGTAAAGTCCTTTTTCCTTTTTCTGATTTCCTCTTTCAACTTTCCATCTCCCATCTTTCGTCAATCGAAGTACTAGCGAAGATTGAAACTATCTCCCATCTTTCATCAATCGAAGCAATAGCGAAGATTGAAACCATCTTCCATCCTTCATCTTTCATCAAACTCACCCTTCTATAGCAACTACTTCTTGTACTTCTGGCAAGTAACTTTTAAGTAAAGTCTCAATACCTCCTTTAAGCGTAGCAGTGCTGGATGGACAGCCAGAGCAAGAGCCTCTCAGAATTACTGAAACTGTTCCTGTTACTTCATCAAAACTTTTATAATCTATTGCGCCACCATCACTTTCAACAGCAGGTTTTACATATTCTTCGAGAAGATTATAAATGGTTCTGTCAATTTCTGATTCTAATTTTGGAGCTTCAGCATTTGAAGAAACATTTATTGATTTTGTATCATTTATTGCCTTTTCTTTTTTGGAAGGAATATTTTCAACAATAGCATCTTTTTCTTCAATCCAATTTTTAATAAAATCTCTTAATTCTCTTACCACTAAATCCCACTCTATCATTTCAGTTTTAGTAACTGTGATAAAGTTATTAGCAATAAAGATAGATTTAACAAATGGAAAATCAAATAAAGCTTCAGCCATCAATGAATGGTTTTTTGTTTCTGCCTTAGACAAAAACTCAGCAGTTTCACCTCCGTTTAATAACATTAAGTCGGTTACAAACTTCATGGTTGCTGGATTAGGAGTTACTTCAGCATATACAGTTACAGCTCTTTTCATTTTGTAAGTAGGATTGTTTGATTAAATTTTGATTACTTTTGCAAATATACTATCAAAAAACTATAAATGACACTCATAAAAACGGTTGAAGGAAAAACTCCAAAATTTGGTGAAAATTGCTTTTTTGCTGAAAACGCTACAATTATAGGTGATGTGAAGTCAGGAAATGAATGTAGTTTTTGGTTTCAATCTGTTGTGAGAGGTGATGTAAATTCCATATTGATGGGAAATAAAGTAAATGTTCAAGATGGAGCAATCATTCATTGTACTTATCAAAAATTTGCTACAACTATCGGGAATAATGTTTCTATTGGTCATAGAGCTATTGTTCATGGATGTATAGTTGAAGATAATGTTTTGATTGGAATGGGCGCTATTGTAATGGATGGATGTGTAATTGGAGCAAATAGTATTATCGCTGCAGGTTCTGTTGTTACTCAAGGGACAAAAGTAGACAGTGGTTCGATATATGCGGGTATTCCTGCAAAAAAAATTAAAGACATTGATCCAAAGCTATTTGAAGGTGAAGTGATGAGAATAGCAAACAACTATGTGAAATACGCTAGTTGGTTCAGAGAATGATTTGAGTTAAAATGAAATTAATAACACTATTTATATTACTCCTGAGTTTAAATTCTTTTTTGATAAGTCAAAAAACAGTTGTTTATTCCGTGTATTACAAATCAAATGTCCATCAATTAGAATCATCACAAAAAAAATCTATAGATAGTCTGTTGAGCAAACACGCTTTCGAATCTATAGATTTGATAGGGTATGCCGATACAGTTGGTAATTCAAAATCGAATTTATTACTTTCTCAAAAAAGAGTAGAAGGAATAAGAAGTCATATTCATAATTCCTTTTCTACAGCAAAAATCAATACGGCTGCAAAAGGTGATAATCACAATTCTAAAAATAACAAAGGAAATGACTTAAATCTACAAAGAAGGGTGGATATTAAGTTGTTTCTAACTTCTATTGAATCTTTTGAAAGTTCTCATGAAGAAATCAAGAAAAATAAGAAAGTAGTAGAAGAGGTTACTTCAAACGAAAAATTAAAAAGTCCAGAAAATAAATTTATTGATGAGATTCTTAAAAATGACAAAATAATCCTAGAAAACCTTCTTTTTGAACCAGGTAAAACTGTTTTTTTGTACAATAAAATACCAAATGAACTATACTATTTGGCAAATATTATGGACTCAGTTCAAACTATGAAAATCAGAATTGAAGGACATGTTTGTTGTGTAGATGATTGTAAATTATCAAGAGATAGAGCAAAAGAGGTTAGTTTGTTTTTAAGAGGAATGGGAATTGATAAATCTAGAATTCTGTATGAGGGCTACAGTAATAAATCTCCATTGGTAGAGGAAAAAACAATTGCTGACCAACAAAAGAACAGAAGGGTAGAAATCGTAATCATAGAAAGATGAAAATAGTTGTATTTTACATATCAATACTTGCATTTTTCTTGATTAGTTGTGAAAGTTCAACTAATCAAGTGTCTGATAAAGATATAAAAGCAATAGAGCAAAACATGGAAGAACAAGTGGAATGTTGGAATCAATTTGATATTCCTTGTTACATGAAGCATTATTGGCATTCAGATTCATTGTTGTTTATAGGGAAAAACGGTGTAACAAAAGGTTGGCAATCTACTTTAGATAATTATTTGGAAGGCTACCAAGATAGTACAGCAATGGGGGAGTTGTCTTTTGACAACATATTAATACAAAAACTTGATAAAGAAACAGTTCAAGTTGTTGGAAAATGGTATCTCAAAAGAAGTGGAATGAAAAGCGATATCTTTGGACATTATTCATTGATCTGGCAAAAGAAAAATGGCAAATGGGTCATAATAAGCGATCATTCAAGTTGATTTTTGTATAATCGTTGCTTTTTTGAATTATATTTTCATCCTATCTATTTCGTTTTTTAAGTATCTATTTCTCGAAAAAAAATGTATTTTTATCGCTCAGTAAAAATGAAAACATTATTAAAAAGATGAAAATACAGAATTATATATTAGGAAATTGGGAAGATGGAGAAGGAGTTGAATTTACCGCATTAAATGCTTTGAATGGTGATTTAATCGGTACTGTATCAAGTGCGGGCATAGATTATGAAGCCATTTTGGATTATGGTAGAAAAAAAGGAGGGCCTGCTTTACGTAAAATGACTTTTCAAGAAAGAGGAAGAATGCTCAAAGCATTAGCACTTCATCTGATGTCTAAGAAGAATATTTTTTATGAAATTTCTGCAAAAACCGGAGCTACCAAAATAGATTCTTGGATTGATATTGAAGGTGGAATTGGAAATCTTTTTGCAAATGCAAGTTTGAGAAGACAGTTTCCTGATTTGCCTTATTATGTTGATGGTGTAGCGGCTCCATTATCCAAAGGAGGAACTTTCATCGGACATCACATTATGGTGCCTAAAAAAGGTGTTGCAATTCATATCAATGCTTTTAACTTCCCGATTTGGGGAATGTTAGAAAAAATAGCTGTAAATCTTATGGCAGGAGTACCAGCTGTTGTTAAACCATCAGAAATTACGTCATATCTTACGGAAGCGATGGTAAGAGAAATAATCGCTTCTAAAATTTTACCAGAAGGCGCATTGCAATTGGTAAGTGGTTTTGGAAGAGGGATTATAGATCACGCGAATCTTAATGATGTGGTTACTTTCACAGGAAGTGCTCATACTGGGAAAAAACTAAAAGCAATGCCTCATATTACAGATAATTCTGTGCCATTTAACTTAGAGGCTGATTCTTTGAATGCTTGTGTTTTAGGTGAAGATGCAACTCCTGGAACACCTGAATTTGATATTTTCATCAAAGAAGTTTTAAAAGAAATTACTATCAAAGCAGGACAAAAATGTACTGCCGTAAGAAGAATATTAGTACCAGAAAAATTAGTAGGTGAGGTTGAAAATGCTTTAAAATCAAAACTAAGCAAAACTATTATTGGAGACCCATCTTTGGAAGGTGTAAGAATGGGAAGTTTGGTGTCTAGACTCCAAATGGAAAGAGTAAAAGAAAATGTTTCACTTTTATTAGAGGAACAAAATTTGATTTTTGGAGATTTGAATGAAGTTGAAATTCAAGGTGGTTCGAAAGAAAAAGGGGCATTTATTTCTCCTTTATTGATGAGAAATGACGATCCATTCAACAAAACGAGAGTTCATGATATCGAAGCTTTTGGACCAGTTTCTACTATTCTTCCCTACAAAAATTTAGAAGAAGCCATTCAATTGGTAGAAATGGGTAAAGGGTCTTTGGTGACTTCAATTATCACAGCAGATGATAAAATAGCTAGAGAATTTGTAGTTGAAGCGGCACATATCAACGGTAGAATTTTAGTTTTGAATGAACGTTGTGCTAAAGAAAGTACTGGTCACGGTTCACCGATGCCATTGCTTACTCACGGTGGTCCTGGAAGAGCAGGAGGAGGAGAAGAAATGGGGGGAAAAAGAGGAATTTTACATTATCTACACAGAACTGCGATTCAAGGTCATCCTGAGACAATTACTAGAATTACCGAACAATTTCAAGTGGGAGCAGATCAACCAGAATCTGTTCCGCATTCATTTAGAAAACATTTCGAAGAACTAGTTGTTGGTGAAACAGTATTTACACACAAGCATACCGTAACTACCTCAGATATTGTAAACTTTGCCAATGTGAGTGGTGATAATTTTTATGCACACATGGACGAAACTTCTCTCGAAGGAACGTTATTTACAGAACGTGTAGCTCACGGATATTTTATTCTTTCCAAAGCAGCTGGTTTGTTTGTGGATCCAAAAAAAGGTCCAGTTTTATTGAATTACGGAATTGACGAATGTAGATTTACAAAACCTGTTTATGCTGGAACAACAATTGGTGTGAGATTTACGGTAAAAGAAAAAATCGACCAAGAGAAAAGAAGTGAGGACGATGTAGCAAAAGGAATTGTCAAGTTTCTTGTGGATATTTACGACCAAGACAACGAGACTGTTGGAATGGCTACTATTCTTACTATGGTGAAAAAGTTAAACCAAGATGAATAACATTTGAACTAAATTCCTATATTTTATTGTTTTAGGAATAATTTTTGCTACTTTATTTCAAATTCATATATTTGACTAGAATTGAAAAAAATCATGATTTACAAATTCTTATTTATTACCCTTCTGTTTGGAGTTGCCAACGTTTTTATTGGACAATCTTCAAATTTTGGTTTTTCAAATACTTTAGATAAAGAAGCAAATGAAACTTTGAAATTTGTTTTTCAAAATGAAAATCAATGGTTTATCATAAAAAAATTAGACGATGATAAGACGCTATTTGCAGTAGATATTCTTAACTCAAACTTAACTATAGTAACCAAAAACAAACTTAAATTGGGTTTTGATGAGTTAATAAAAGTGGGTTTTATAAACAATAACTTGGTTTTTTTTGGAAGTTATCACGACACTAAAACTTTAGATAATCAGATTAAAGTTTATGTTATCAATAAACGATTAGTAGTCGAGAAAGAACTTTCATTGTTGGATTTAAAATCTAATGGAGGTTATCATCCGATATATGATGTTTCGATTGCTCCAAATGGAAAATACTTCAGTGTTATTGGTTCAGAGGCATATATTGCTAAAGGAAAAGAAACAATTCATACTGCTTTATATGATGAGCATTTTACTCAAATATTTTCTACTCCAATGTACACAAATTTGGAGTCTTCTAAAAGAAGGTACAATGTTTTGGTTTGTAATAATGATGGATATAGTTACATGCTCAAAAAAGACAGGCAAAATAATCAATATCATTATTATATGTATGGTTTTGATGCTGCAGGAAATTCAAGTCACATTCCTATTCATTTAAAATCAAGACAAATTGCAGATATGACCTATGACTTGATGTCTTCAGGAGCATTAATTGTTGGAGGATTTTTCTCATCACCATTGACTTTGAATTTTGAGGGTACTTTTATTGCAAAATATGAATCGAATACCAAGAGCAGTTTTCAAAAAGAGTATTTTCTAAATGAAAGTATTGTTGCTACTTTCAAGTCTAAGAAAGAAATTAAAGATTATGGCTTTGGTTTGGATTATTTTAAGGTTGGGAAATTAAAATTTATTGATGACAAAAATATCATTCTTACAGCCGAACATCATATGATAAATAAAGACAGTAAAAATGGCAATGAAGATTATCGAAAAGGAATTGTAGTTACTAATTTTGATGAAAATGGTGGGTTCAAATTTTCTGCACCTATTGTCTCAGAACAAATTGACTCAGAATCTAAAGGCTATTGGAGTTCACATCAGTTTTACGGCATTAAAAATCAACTTTTTTTGATGTTGAACAAACTTGGAGAAGGAGCCAAAAGCGTTAAAAATGGTCAAGCAAATACAATATTTCCAATTGAAGAAAATGTCATTGATGGTGCAGGAAGTGTAACTTCAAATTATCCTGAAATAACTATAAGCGCTCAAAATATAGGTTTGAACACCACTATGGAAAATAAAAGCACTGTACCTGTAATTTGTTTTGAAAGTAAAGATAGAAAATCTTATACCTTTGGGGTTCTAAAAATTGAGCATGAAGAATAACGTTAAACCCAAAAAACACCTCGGACAACATTTTTTAATTGACTTAAGTATTTCTCAAAGAATTTCCGATTCCCTTACCCTTCATGGCGGATATGACAAAGTTTTAGAGATTGGTCCTGGAACAGGAGCGTTAACACAATTCTTACTTCAAAACCCTAATTATCAAACCGAAGTTGTTGAGGTAGATAGTGAATCTGTGGTTTATCTTAAAGAAGAATATCCCGATTTGAAAATTTATGAAGAGAATTTTTTGAAAATGGATTTTGCTGTTTTCGGAAATCAAAAAATTGGTGTGATTGGTAATTTTCCTTACAATATTTCATCTCAAATTTTATTTAAAGTACTCGATGAAAAAGATTCCATTCCCGAAGTGGTGGGAATGTTTCAAAAAGAAGTGGCTGAAAGAATTGCCGAAGGACCTGGTTCCAAAGCCTATGGAATTTTGTCTGTTTTACTACAGGCTTTTTACGATATCGAATATTTATTTACAGTGGATGAAGATGTTTTTAATCCTCCTCCTAAAGTTAAAAGTGGCGTGATTAGGTTAAGAAGAAACGAAGTGAAATCATTGGATTGTGATGAAAAGTTATTCAAAAATATTATCAAAACGACCTTTAATCAAAGGAGGAAAACCATTAGAAATTCTATAAAAAGCTTATTACAAGGACATACTTTAGAAAGTGAATTTTTAAGCGAAAGACCAGAGCAAATGAGTGTTGCAGATTTTGTTAAATTAACACAGTCTGTGGAAAGCCTTTTAAAAAAGTAAGGTAAAATCTTTTTTTCAAATAACCACAATCTTCCCCGAAAAAACCTTCTCATTGCCTTCGCTATCTTTGGCGATGATGTTGTAAAGATACAAACCTTTTGAGATATTATTGGGGTAAAAAAGATCAATAATGCCTTGTGTAGGCACAAAAGAAGTGTTGTAAATTTGCTGACCGATGCTATTGTAAAGTGCATAACTCAAAGTTGCTACATTGCTGGTATAGATTTGATAAGGTGCATCTTGTTTTACAAACAAACTCGGAACAATTACAGTAAAAGGAAAAGTGGCAAAAATTTGTACACTAGCCGTATCGCTACACTGTAAATAAGTATCGTAAGCCACCAAAGTAACATTGAAGTCTCCTTCTTCCTCAAAAGTATAGTTGGGATTTGTACTATAAAGCGTGTCATTTGCTATATACCAAATAAAATCGGTAGCACCAGTACTTTGGTTGCTAAAATTGACTTCCAAAGGCACGTCTCCTTCCAGTGGCGAAGCGGTAAAGCTGGCTATGGGAAAAGTTTCTGCAATGGAAAAGTTGGTAGAAGCACTACAACCATTGGAATCTATAACAGCAACAGTATGATTGCCCGACCAAAGATTACTAAAAGTAGCATTACTTTGATGTGCACCGCCATTAAGACTGTATAGATGCGAACTTTATATGATTTGTACATTTGCAACCCCACTAGAATCACTACATTTTGTAGGCGAAGTTTGCACAATAGGATTTTGTGGTTTGGAGACCACTTCTACTCTTACAGGAAGCACTTTGCTGCAACTGTCATTGTTCCACACGCGTACAGTGTACCACCTGCTCACGGTATCTGTAAAATATGGATTGGGACAGTTGGTGCAACTTAAACCTATTGCGGGTTCCCACTCCCATTCTTTGCCTCCTGTTATATTGAGCTGGATGCTTTCTCCTTTGCAAGCAAGGAACTTGTTGGGTATAACTACAGAAAAAGTATCGCAGGGGGTTGTGTAGGATAGGAAGTAGGCAAGGTTAACATTTGTGTGCTGAGGTTGATTTGTAGGATAATCAACATGTGTTAAACGAAAATTAAAAGAATTTCCATTGATATAATTTTTGATATCAGCCAAGCCATCTGTACTATCCATAGTGTTGTTGGGAATATCATCATCTAAGCCAAAAAGTTGATTATTTTGATAATAAAAATGACCTTTTACTCCCGCAAAACTCCAAAGTGAATTTACTTGATCACTTCCTCCAGTAATACCTATTAAATTTGAATTAATGAATAGATTGCTATTTTTCTTTTGTTGGCTTCCTGTTCTATCTGTGTATAAAGCAAAACCAAATGGGTCATTTAGATTAATGGAATTCAGATTGTTAATGTTATATACCTCATTTCCAAATAAATTTTGATTGTTAATGATAATAGTAGAACCAACATTCGCTAGGTTTGGGTTAATATATTCTAAATAAATAAAGGGAGCAAAAACTCCAACAAAAGGCATACCTTGATGAAAAGGAACCTCAATAACTAAATTAATTAAGCCACTTAAATTATTGAACTCATTAGTAATCTCTATAAAATGTAGTCCTAAAGGAGTGAAACTGTTATTTTTATGGTCAAATTCAGAAATTTTATTTTGCTGATTTATTTGGTAAGAAATTCCATCAATTTATATATCCCCTGTTGTATTTTCACCGCTACTGAAAGCAAAAAGATAAACTTTTTTTATTATACTCCCTGGCTCTACATAAAGTTGTAAATTTCCTGATCCTACACCTAAACCAGTAGAAAATCCCCCTCATGTAACCCCTCCTTTAAAAACATCTTGATGAAAAATATCTTGACAGTATAAATTGAGATAAGATGTTAAGAATAATATGTAAATAATATACTTCAAATCACTATTTTTTTATCATTTCTATAACCCCTTTAAGGTAATCAATTTCTTCTTGTTGTCTTTTAATGATATTGTCATAGAGTTCCATTGTCTTATTGGAGTTTTGATTTATGACTTTACTACAACTAATTTGGCTGTACGATACATTTTCAAAACGATGACCATTATTTTCTGGTAAAAGCAATCTTGAATCAATATTTAAAACATCTGCTATACGTTGCAGCCTATCTAGCTTAATCTGAACCTCATTGTTTTCTATTTTGCTATATGATCTTTGACTGATATCAAGCGCAATAGCCATTTCGTCTTAAGTAATTTTCTTTTCAGTTCTTATTTTTCTTAGTTTGTCTCCTATTTGCATATACAAAAGTATTTAATTAATTTATCAACGAATATATATAAAAGTTCTATTTAGAACAATTTTGTTTTGAGTTTTATTTTAACTTCATTTCTTTTGTTCAAAATTAACTCTTTTAGTTTAATTTATCGAACCTAGTAATAACTATAACGAACCTTTAAATAGTTCAATCTTCTTATTGTTCAATATTATACATAACTATGCATCAATGTTTAACTAAATCTAATCAATTATGAAAAAAATTACACTCTTTATGTTTTTAGTTCAATTGCTTTTGAATGATTACAATGCACAAAGCCCTATTTTAAGTGTTCCGCCTTATTATCAAGACATTGTTCCAAATATTACCCTCCCACTCCCTACCCCCGCTATCCCACACCCTGTCAATGGTTTTAATGAATTTATAGACGATGGGAATTTAAATGGCGTTACTACTGGGGCGCAAATCTATGCTAATGATGGGCGACCCGCCAAATCTACGAGCAACACCATCTTTGGTCCCGATGGTGAGTTGGCAGCTTTTATAGTAGATGAGTATGTTTTTGATAAGAATGGATTTTTGTTGGATGTTATTACTAATGATGATGGTTATTTTGGTTTAGGAGATAATGAAATTGTTGTAATACCCAATCCTACTAATTGTAATGTCTTTTATTTGGTCACTTCTTTTTCCCAATCTAGAGTATATGAATCAACAGATGCAGAAGAATAGAGTTTTATGTGGGTATAGGAGATTACACTAAAGCAGCACTAGAATTGGATACTGTGAAAAACATCAATAATCAATTTCCAAGACCCGAAATTTCTGCTTTTTGTACTTACTATCAATTGATGCTGGAAGTATCACAATTGGATGAAAACTGTGGTGTAGTTGAAAGAGATAGTGTTTATAGAAAAAGGTTTGAATATATAGCGAATGTTTCCTCTAGAGACAAAACATGCTTAAGAGCCAATGCCGTACTCAGCGCATTTTTGGATTATGAATATAAGGAGTTGTTCCCAGATTTTGTAAGAATCAAAAGTTTAACAACAAATTTAGAAACAGAGGATGAAGAATATAGTGAAACCAAAATGCTTTTGGTTTATCCTAATCCATCATCAGATATCTTCAATATCATGATAGATGATGAAAACAGCACCAACGGTATCATAGAAGTATATGATAATGTTGGTAAGTTGGTTCTTTCAAAATCAATCAATAATTCACTTGGTTATATAGAAATGAATCAGTTCCCAAAAGGAATCTATCAAGTAGTAGTATCCACACAGTACGGAAATACTTATTTTGATAGAATCATTTTGAAGTAAAAAGTTTAAAAATTGTATATTTCAAAAGCCAACTTAAATTTTTAGGTTGGCTTTTTTTGTATTTAAAACGAATGTTGCTGTTTTTTTGTTTTACTTTTGCAAGCAAAGTAAAGTAAGGCACTTTTTTAGAGAATTTTCAAAAATTTAGGTAGAATGAAGTTTGAATTAACCAAATCATTCCTAGAGCAAATAGAAGTTGCAGTAGAATCAAATGATATACAATTCATTAGAGAAGAAGTGTGTCCTTTGCATTATGCAGATATTGCCGAAATTCTCGATGAAGTTGACTTGGAAGCAGCGCAGTTTATCTTCAAACAACTAGAAAACGAACAAGCAGCAGAAGTTCTTGTAGAACTTGATGAAGACACACGTAATAACTTTTTAGCATCTTTATCCAATAGTCAGATTGCTTCCCAAGTGGAGTTGATGGATACCGATGATGCTGCCGATTTCATTCAAGATTTACCAGACGAGAGAAAAGAAGATATTCTGTCTAATATCGAAGATGTAGAAATGTCTTCGGATATTGCTTCCTTACTTACTTATGATGAAGACTCTGCGGGTGGGTTGATGACCACTGAATTTATTTGTGCTAATGTCAACTGGACTGTAGCTGAAACATTAGAAAACTTAAGAGAGCAAGCCAGAGAGATAGATCATGTTTTTACCATTTATGCTATAGATGACTATGAAAGGTTATTGGGGACATTGTCTCTAAAAACGTTTTTGTATGCAGAAAATGATACTTTGATAAAAGATTTATATGCTCCAAATCCAATTTCTGTAAGAACTTTCGTAAGCGATAAAGAAGTTGCAAACATCATGGAGAAATATGATTTGGTAGTGATTCCAGTGGTCAATCAAGCGGGAGTTTTGATGGGAAGAATTACCATAGATGATGTAGTGGATGTGATGAGGGAAGACGCTGAACGTGAAATGCAATTAGCAACAGGGGTTTCCGAAAAAGTAGAATCTAGAGATAGTGTTTGGGTTATTACCAGAGCACGTTTACCTTGGTTGTTGGTAGGTTTGGTAGGAGGAATTTGTGGGTCATTGGTCATTGGTAATTTTGAAGGACAGTTGGGGCTTTTTCCGGAATTAGCTTTCTTCATGCCATTGGTTGCGGCAATGGGCGGTAATGTAGGCGTACAATCTTCTGCACTGATAGTTCAGGGGTTAGCCAATAATTCACTTAAGTTTGATTCTACATTTGCCAAAGTACTTAAAGAAATTTCCGTAACACTTGTTAATGCAACTGCGCTTTCTGTATTGATTTTTATTTATAATTTTTTTATGAGTGAAAGTTATGCGCTTTGTTTTACTGTAGGATTAGCACTTTTTTGTGTAATATTTCTTGCAGGAATTTTAGGCTCTTTGGTGCCTTTATTACTTCATAAATACAAAATAGATCCTGCTTTGGCTACTGGGCCATTTATCACAACTTTGAATGACATTTTGGGATTATTACTTTATTTTTTAATTGGATATATATTTTATTAATGTTGGATATTTCAAGAAAAATAATCCTATTTTTAATAGTTTTTCTTTTTTTATCTTGCGATGATGAAGTAAAACAACCTGTAACTAACCAAACCAATAACTCCTTTTTACAAGTCGAAGTAAAACACAAAGGAGCATTAAAAAATATGATGCACAAAGGAGATATAACTTCCAAAGTGTCGCTTATTGAGTTTTCAAACGATAAAAATTTCTTTGCCATTGGCGCTTGCGAAAACTTAAAAGGAGAAATTCAAATCATCGACAGTAAGCCTTTTAATTCTTTTGTGAAAAACGGTAAAATTGAATTGGACCAAACATTCGAAAAAAACGCCACATTATTGTTGTATGCACAAGTACCGGAGTGGATTGAAACAACGATTCCAAAAGATGTGGTGACCTATCAAGATTTTGAAAAATTTATAGAACTAAAAGCAAAGGAATTTGGCTATAATGTAGAAAAACCCATTCCCTTTCAAATAAAAGGTAAGGCACAAAAAGTAAATTGGCATGTTATTGACTGGGTAGATGGAGATACAGAACATTCACACGAAAAACATATTAATTCGGGAATCAATGGGACTTTTGAAAATGAATACGTATTACTACTTGGCTTTTTTTCAAAACATCATCAAACTATTTTTACTCATCATTCCAATTTTACGCATATCCACGTTTTAAACATCGAAAAACAAATAGCTGGTCACGTGGACGATATGCTACTCGGTGACCAAATGGTTTTGTTTTTACCGCTTTTAAATACGCAGTAGAGAATCTTTTCCTTGTCATATCGACCGAAAGTACAGAGCGATAGCGAACGTACGAAGTGGAGATATCTTTTTTCTTAGAATGTTTGGTATGTTGAAAGATACATAATATTTCTTACGCTACAAGAGTTTCATTGATAACATTTTTAACTTTTTCGATTTCCTTTGTGGTTAATGTTTCAAAGCGTTTTACAATTCGCATTTTGTCTATCGTTCTTATTTGGTCTATGACTATCCAACCTTTTTTGGAATTGTGTTTTACTTCCACTCTTGTAGGATATGGTTTTGAACTATTAGTCATAGGAGCAACTATGATGGTTCGTAAATGTTTATTCATTTCATTAGGAGATAAAACAACACAAGGTCTTGTTTTTTTCATTTCGCTTCCAATTGTTGGGTCAAGATTAACCAACACAATGTCGTATTGATTTACTGTTCCCATTCTTCAAAATTTTCATCATCAAAAACATCATCCATCAATAGTTGATCATCACCATTTTCGTGCATTTTTTTAAATGACTTTTCCCAATCTTTTCTTGGTTCACTTTTGGGTTTTAAAATAATGTAACCTTTCTCAAGTATTAGTTCAATTTTATCGCTAATGTTGTATTTTTCCAGAATCGTTTTTGAAAGTCTTATCCCTTTTGAATTTCCTATATTTATGATTGAAAGTTCCATGTTGTGCTTAGTTATGTAATTACAAAGTTATTACATATTTTCAGATAAAACAAATTTTTATTTTTTTATTTGATAACTTAAGTTCTTTAAAATTAGCTGCAAATTTATTTAATTCAGTGACCAAATGGTTTTGTTTTTACCGCTTTTGAATACAAAGTAGAAAAAAGTTCTTATTCAATTACAAAATTATATGTTATGTAGATTCTTCAATTTAATTTATTGATTATCCTTTTTTTTTATCAATTTTGTATCCATGATTCCAAAGGATACCATAGAGAAAATATTTGACGCAGCTGATATCATTGATGTCATTGGGCAGTTTGTGTCTTTGAAAAAATCTGGTTCTAGTTACAAGGGGCTAAGTCCTTTTGTAAATGAAAAGTCGCCTTCTTTTATGGTGTCACCTGCCAAGGGTATTTTTAAAGATTTTTCGAGTGGTAAAGGAGGAAATGTTGTAACTTTCTTGATGGAACATGAGCATTTTTCTTATGTTGAAGCCCTCAAATGGTTGGCACAAAAGTACAACATTGAAATAGAAGAAAAAGAAAGATCTGCAGAAGAAATTGCCGCTCAAGGGGAAAAAGAAAGTTTGTTTTTGGTAAATGAATTTGCCAAAGAATTTTTTCATACGGAATTGCTCCAAACACAAGAAGGAAAAGCAGTTGGGCTAAGTTATTTCAAAGAAAGAGGATTTAATGAAGATACAGTCAAAAAATTCCAATTAGGATATTCACCTAATAGAAGCGATGCGTTTACTAAATCTGCTTTGGAAAAAGGATATAAAATTGAATACTTAGTCAAAACGGGTTTAACGAAAACTGGAGAAAAAGGCAATTTCGATTTTTTTAGAGGAAGGGTTATTTTTCCTATTCAAAATATTACTGGACGAGTGCTTGGTTTTGGAGGAAGAACGCTTATTACAGACAAGAAAATTGCAAAATATTTCAACTCTCCAGAAAGTGAAGTTTACAATAAAAGTAAAATCCTATACGGGCTTTTTCAATCTAAAAATGAAATCATCAAGCAAGATGAGTGTTTTTTGGTGGAAGGCTACACAGATGTCATCAGCATGCATCAAGCAGGAATTTGTAATGTCGTTGCTTCTAGTGGAACTTCTCTTACCGAAGGTCAGATTAGATTGATAAAAAGATACACCAACAATATTACCATTTTGTATGATGGCGATGCTGCTGGTATCAAAGCTTCTTTTAGAGGAATAGATTTGATTCTCGAACAAGGAATGAACGTTAAGGTCGTCCTTTTTCCCGATGGTGAAGATCCTGATAGTTATGCCAGAAAAGTGAGCATTACAGAATTGGAAAATTATCTATCGGAGAAAAGACAAGATTTCATTAAATTCAAAGCGGGAATTTTACTAAAAGATGCTGAGAATGACCCCATACAAAGAGCTCAAACAATTAAGGATATTGTAAAATCGATTGCTGTAATTCCAGATCAAATTGTTCGTTCTGTTTTTATTAGGGAAACCAGTCATTTGTTTGAGATTTCTGAACAAGCACTTCACAATGAGGTGAATAAATTACTGAAATCACAACATTCAAAAGATCATTCTACCAAGAATGAACCTCAAGAAAATCAAAACGCTTCAATAAATCAAGAGCAAGAAGTAGGTTTTTTAACTCAAAAAAGAAGTGACGATAAAGGAAAACATCCACTTGAAATTCAAGAGCGTGATTTGGTGAGGTTGATGATACAATATGGTGCACAAGAAATTCCTGTAACTGTAAGGAATGAAAATAATGAAGACGAAGAAGTTGCTTTTTACTTGAGTCAGTACATTGTAGAAGAGTTGTTGTCTGATGAATTACAAGTTCAAAATGAAGCTTACAAAAGAATTTTTGACGAATTTTTGGATGGTTTAGAGCAAGGTTTAGTCATTAGTGAAAAACAATTTACCCAACACGAAAATACAGATTTAAGTAGAATCGTAATTGACATTGCCACACCCAAAGATATGGTGAGTGAAAATTGGGAAAAGAAACATAAAATATTACCTTCGCTTGAGTCTTTAAGAGTGAAAGAAGCCGCGCAGCAATCTGTAGCGATTTACAAGTTGAGAGTTTTGGAAAATATGATCATCGATTATCAAGAAAGTTTGAGAAATTCATTGAGTGATGGGGAACTAGATAAAACATTGAATAAGATCAAAGATTTAACAGACACGAGAAATGTTTTTGCAACGAAATTGGGCATTATTATAACAAGATAAAATATGATAGATTTATTTAAAATAACAGATGAATATACTTTTAGGTTAATCAATTTAATCTTTATTGGTTTGATTGTCTTGGCTTATTTTTATGGAAAGAAGTTCATTACATCAAAATTAGATAAAACTATTTTAGATAAAGGTATTGTCATAAAGGGTAAAGAATATTCCTACAATAAATTAATAAGTCAGGTATTTTTGATTTCCTCTATAATATTGACCTATGCTGCTTTCGGATATGGGAATCCTAAGTTTTCATTGTCAAAAATCTTAAGTTTTGAATTATTATCAAGAAATCCAGGAAGTGACTCAGGTTTTCACTTGTCAGTAGGGCAGATAGTAGCTGTAATTGTTTTGATTTTTTTGGCCAAAGTATCGATTAACTTATTGAGATTAATACTTTTTAAAGCGTTCAAAGATAAAGACTGGATTGATGATTCCAGAAAATATACAATTGTTCAATTTTCTAGATATGTAATTTCTGTACTTTGTGTAATTATCATTCTAAAAATATTATTTGGAGATATTTCCAATATTATTTTAGCATCATCAGCACTTTTTGTAGGTTTAGGTTTGGGGCTTCAGGAATTTTTCACCGATATGGTTTCGGGTTTTATTTTATTGAATGATGGTACTATAAAAGTTGGTGATATTGTAGAGGTTGACGAACATGTTGCTAAAGTAGAAAAGATAAGTATTCGTACATCACATATCAAAACAACTGAAGGTAAGACGATTATAGTTCCAAACTCAAGGTTTACAGAAGAGCGTTTAGTTAATTGGAGTATAAGTGATCAAGTAACTAGATTTCATATAAATGTTGGAGTAGCTTATGGGTCGGATACAGCAGTAGTTAAAGATTTGTTGTATAGAGTTGCATTAAGTCACCCGATGGTTGATAAGCAGAATGAAATACTTGTTTTATTTGATGATTTCGGAGATAGTGCTTTGCAATTTCAATTATACTTTTGGGCAAGAAATACTTGGAGTATAAAAATCATCAAAAGTGATTTGAGATTTAAGATAGACAGTACTTTTAGAGAGAATAACATTCAAATTCCATTTCCTCAAAGAGATTTACATATCAAAAGTGATGCTACTAAATAAACTATTCAACTTTTAAATTCTATTATACATGAACATTGGAAATCTTCGTAAAATGAAAGCATCACTCGATGGAAAGGATGTTCAGTATGAATTGATGCTTTATAATAATTTAGAAAAGGGAGATTCAATAAAATTAAACGAATTGATAGGACAACCTATTTACATTGAATTTCAGCATCAAATCAATTGTGTAGTTACAGGTGAAAAAATTAAAAAAGCTTACGGTGAAGGTATGAGTTATGATGCTTTTATGAATTCCCCAATGGCAGTAGAAAGCATACTTAGACCAGAGTTGAGCAGGATTCACGAAGGTGTTGCTTTACGTGATGAGGAGTGGGAGAGAGCGCATCATTTACAACCTCACTTTGTATACTTGTCCAAAACTTCAGGAGTGAAAGTCGGTGTGACTCGTACCACCCAAATTCCAACTAGATGGATAGATCAAGGAGCTGTAGAAGCCATGATTATTGCTGAAACTCCCTACCGACAAGCTGCAGGGTTGATTGAAGTGGCCCTGAAAGATTACATTTCGGATAAAACCAGTTGGCAAAAAATGCTCAAAAATGAAATGAACGATCTGACTCTGGAAGAAGCAAAAGAATATCTTTTAGAGTATGTGCCTGAAAATTTAACGCAATTTATCAAATATAGGGAGCCTATACATTATTTAAATTTTCCAGTACTTTACTACCCTCAAAAAGTAAAAAGTCTAAAGTTAGATAGTACTCCAATTATCAATAAGAAATTAATAGGTATTAAGGGACAATATCTTTTATTTGAAGATGGCTCAGTTATCAATATTAGAAGTCATTCAGGCTATTTGGTGAAGTTTGGAGTGTAAATAAGTTTTTTGTTTGATTAGTTTTTGGTTAAGACTCTAGACTAAAAGATTCAAGACAAAAGGCTTTTTGTATGTTATTTATTTGATTAGCTATTTGTTATTTTTTTTAAATGATATTGTCAAATGTCTAGCTTCTAGTATTTAACATCTAGTATCTAGTATCTAATATCTAGTATCTAGCATCTAGTATCTAGCATCTAGTATCTAGCATCTAGTATCTAG
>CAWUIK010000028.1:0-32487 GCA_963922585.1 uncultured Flavobacteriales bacterium
CATCTTCGGCAGACTTGATTTTTGCATTGGCTTTGTCATTGTCCACTCCTAATGCCAGTGCACTTTTGAATTCATTAATGGCAGCATCAAAATCTTTGCTTCCTACTTTTCCATCACCAGCAGTGATGAATGCATCAAATTTTGCTTGCTTCTCCGCTGCAGCTTGTGCTTCTGCCTCTGCTTTGGCAGCATCCTCAGCGGCTTTTTTGGCATCTTCGGCAGACTTGATTTTTGCATTGGCTTTGTCATTATCGACTCCTAATGCCAGTGCACTTTTGAATTCATTAATGGCAGCATCAAAATCTTTGCTTCCTACTTTTCCATCACCAGCAGTGATGAATGCATCAAATTTTGCTTGCTTTTCTTTTAGAGCATTTTCAGCCGCTTCTTTTTTAGCTTTTAAATCTTTAGCTTTTGCCAATTCATTTTCTACACTTGCATCTTTTTTTATTTTTAATGCCTCTTCAAATTTAGCAATGGAATTATCATATTCTTCAGAAAGTATAGATTTATTTCCAGCATTAACCAACTCAGCAAATTTCTTATCATTTTCTAATTGGTCTTTAATAATTTCATCAATTTCGATAACCTTTGCAGGCGGTTCTTTTTCAGAAGGCTTTATTGTTCCGGCTTCTTGATACAAAGATTTGGCATATCCATAATCTTTATCATCTAAGGCTTTTTTAGCCTCAGCAATTTTGTCATTATATTTTTTATCTAGTTCTGCGGTTGCATTTGCTGCTTTTTGAGTTTCTGCATCTTTTATCTTTGCGTCAATAGTTTTATCAGTAGGTAAAAGAGCTTTTGCAGCTTGATATTTAGCAATTGCTTGATCAAAATTCTTAGCACTTAATGCTTGATCTCCAGCAGTTACAGTATTGTCAAAATTTTTCTTTGTTTCAATCTTAACTTTAGTATCTGCAACTTTTGAAGTAACATTAGCATCACCTGCTTTTATTTTTAGAGCTTCTTCATATTTCGTAAGTGCCATTCCAAAATCTCCAGAAGCAATGGCATTATCACCTTCAGTAACTAACTTTTTATAATTTTCTTCTTCTTGGTTTGCTTTTGCTTCCAGGTCTTTAAAGAATTTTTCATATTGTGATTTTTGCTTGCTACTGAATTTAGAATCAATAGCTAAACCTCCAATGGCGGGGTCGATGGCCATTTTTCCAATTTGAAATCCATTGGTTACTGCTGAATAGTCAACATCGGGCTTTTTTTCGTCTAAGTCAAACGGAATATCAAGTTGTGTAACAGGATTAGCATCTTCTTCAAAATAACCTGTTTTTGTGTCAATTAAAATTTCTTTGGAAACATATCCATCTCTAGCAATAGAAAGTGTATATATATGTCCCATTGGCGCTTTCATTTCTGGATATTTACCAGTAGATGCAGAGGTCACAGAGGCTACAGTACTTCCATTTTTTTTCAAAGTAATTGTAGCTCCTTCTAATTTTTTCCCAGCAGAAGTTACAACTTTTCCAAAAACAACTATTTGAGGCGGATCTTGGCTATAATTGACATTTGTCAAGAACAAAACAGTTGCTAGCAGTAGGATTAAAACTAATATTTTCTTTTTTTGTAGATGCATATTTTTCAACTTACAAATATCGTAATATTTAATTGTATAAATAAAAAATCTTTAAATTTTTATGCTTTTCAAACCTTTAAAAGATTAAAAAAGGCTTATAAAATGTATTATACACTCATTTTTCAAAAAAGTTCAATCAATCAAAAAAAATGTTTAAATTGGCACTATAATTCATGAATTAAAACAATAAAATACAGCAACAATGAAGCATAGTTTTTGGGAAAATGAGCAATGGTTTAAGGATATAAATTTTGCAATTATCGGAAGTGGAATAGTTGGAATAAATTGTGCATTAAGATTGAGAGAAAAACACCCAAAAGCCAAAATTGTAATTTTCGAAAAAGGCTACATACCATCTGGAGCCAGTAGCAAAAACGCAGGTTTTGCTTGCTTTGGCAGCCCCTCGGAAATATTGAACGACTTCAACACGATGAGTGAAGATGATGTTTTTGATTTAATTCAAAAAAGAATTAAAGGCTTGGAAAAACTTAAAAAAACTTGTGGAGTTGAAACTATAGATTATCAAGAATATGGCAGCTATGAAGTTTTCTCAAAATCAGACCAAAATTTATTCGAAAAATGTTTAGAAAGTTTACCTAAACTCAATCAATTTTTACACCCAATCTTTAAAGAAGACTGTTACATTTTAAAAAACGAAAAAATTAAAGATTTTGGTTTTAATCAAATAGAAAGTATGATTTTCAATAAATTTGAAGGTCAAATAGATACAGGCAAAATGATTAAGAAACTAATACAACTTTGCTTTGAAAAGGATGTTCAAATTATTAATGGGATTGAGATTGAAAAATTTACAGATCATCAAGCATTTTGTGAAATCCACACCAAAGAAAATACAGTCATAAAAGTGGATCATCTTTTTATTGCAAACAATGGATTTGCAAAAACGATATTACCAGAATATGATATTTCTCCAGCTAGGGCTCAGGTATTAATATCAAAACCTATAGAAAACTTAAAATTAAAAGGTACTTTTCACATGGACGAAGGGTACTATTATTTCAGAAATATTGGTGACAGGATTTTACTTGGAGGGGGAAGAAATTTAGATTTTGAAAATGAAACCACTACAAAACTAGAAGTAACAAATATTATACAAGAAAAATTAAATGAGATATTGTATCAAAAGATTGCGCCATATATTCTTGGTGATAATATAGATTATTCTTGGGCTGGAATAATGGGTGTAGGAAAAATAAAAAAACCAATAGTTCAAAAGGTGTCCAATAATGTATATTGTGGTGTTAGAATGGGTGGAATGGGAGTTGCTTTAGGATCAAACACTGGAGTTGAATTAGCTGATTTATTGAGTAAATAGTAAATAGAATTAAAATTAACTTAACAATTATTTCATATATTCCATAAATTACTTATTTTTGTAGACGATTACCTAATTTCTTCATATGAAATATATATTTATTTTATTCATATTATCATTTTCAATTTTTGGGCACAGTCAAATTGTGATCAATGAATATAGCGCTTCAAATGTAAGTCAACATCCTGATGCGTTTGGAGAATTCGAAGATTGGATTGAACTTTATAACCTCTCTCCTAATCCAGTTGATATATCTGGATGGTTTATGTCTGACAAGGCTAATAATATTGCAAAATTCCAAGTACAATCTGGGGTAGTGCCTGGCAATGGAACTTTAATGGTGTATTGTAGTGGAAGAGCTGAAACTTTTCCTTCTGGAATTCATACTAATTTTAAACTTAATCAAACTCAACCAGAGAAATTTATTTTAGCTGACAATGGAGGGATTGTAGTTGATAGTTTGACATTAATACCATCTCAAAAGAATCATTCTAGAGGAAGAACTTCTGATGGAGCGGGGACTTGGAGTTTATTTACTACTCCAACACCAAACATGTCAAATACCAACTCCCAAAATGAATATGCTTCAAAGCCATTGATGTCCATTGCTCCTGGAATCGTAAATGCTGGCACTACAATTACTTTAACAGTAGCCAACGGAGAAGACATTAGGTATACTCTTGATGGAAGTACACCATCTATAACTTCTACGCTTTACATTACACCTATTGTAATTAATACCACTACTGTTCTGAGAGTTAGAAGCTTCTCTTCTATTCCCAATACGCCACCTAGTTTTGTTGAAACCAACACTTATTTTGTAGGAATATCTCACACTGTATCAATTATGTCTATTTGTGGAGATGATATTTCTGATTTTATAAATGATGTTCATCCAAATGCTTTCACATCAAATTTTGATGGTGCAATAGAAATGTTTAATGCTAGTGGATCATTGATTGACGAAGGTGAGGGATTTTACAACAAACATGGAAATGATAGTTGGGCTTATAATCAAAGAGGAATTGATTTTAAAATGAGAGATCAATACGGCTATAATTATGCTTTAAAACATGAAATATTTAGAGGTAAAAACAGAGATGAATACTCTAACATTATGCTCAAAGCTGCTGCAAATGATAATTATCCAGCAGAACCTGACGGAGCTTATATTAGAGACGCCTATGTTCAATCTTTGTCTCAAGTAGGTAAACTAAAAATGGACGAAAGAAGTTATGAGCCTTGTGTACTATATGTTGACGGTCAGTATTGGGGATTATATGAAATAAGAGAAAAAGTTGACGATAATGACTTTCTAGACACTTACTACGATCAAAAAAGATTATATGCTGACGCTCCTTTGAATGTTCAATATTTAAAAACTTGGGGGGGTACTTGGAGTGAATTTGGTGGAGCTCAAGCTCAAACAGATTGGGATGCATTTGTCAATTATGTAACTACCAATAATGTAACAGACCCAATAGTTTGGAATTATATAGACAGTGTCTACAATTGGGAAAGTTTAATTGATTATTTTGTACTCAACAGTTATATTGTTAGTAAGGATTGGTTAGATTGGAACACTGGCTGGTGGAGAGGAAGAGACCCAAACGGAGATAAGAAAAAGTGGAGATACACCTTATGGGACATGGATGCTTCTTTTGGGCATTACATAAACTACACGGGAATACCAGATGAATCTGCCAATGCTGACCCTTGTAATGTTGAAGGTTTGCCTGATCCAGGAGGACAAGGACACACTGTTATTCTTAATGCTTTGATGAACAACGAAACGTTTTATCAGGCTTACGTTTCCAGATATATTGATTTGACAAATACAACTTTCAGTTGTGATTTTATGATTGCTCATTTAGATAGTTTACTAAATATTATTTCTCCTGAAATGCCTCAACAAATTGCAAGATGGGGAGGAGACATAAACACTTGGCAAGCCAATGTTCAAACTCTTAAAGATTTTATCAATCAAAGATGTGTTGCCATTACGCAAGGATTGGTTGGATGTTATAATTTAACTGGTCCATATGACATTACTTTTGATGTTTCACCAGCAAATGCCGGTAGAATCGACATCAATTCGATTACACCAAACAATTATCCATTCTCAGGAAGTTATTTTGGAGGAATTGATGTCATTTTAAGAGCGAGGCCATCTGTCGGAATGCAGTTTGACTATTGGGAAATTACAGATGCAATTAACCCTGATGTAGATTCTGCAAAAGCCTCATTTGAACCAACTCAACCCCAAACCATAGTTGCTCACTTTGTGGAAGAAGGTTCAGATAATCCAGTGAGGTTTGATGGGGTTTATATTCCTAACGCATTCTCGCCAAACGGAGATAATCAAAATGACTTTTTGGAATTATTTATAGGTAGAGATATTCTTGAATTTAAGTTTCAAATATTTAGTAGATGGGGTGAAATGGTTTTTGAAACAACTGAAGCTTCATATACATGGGATGGCACATACAAAGGAAGTCCTCTTAATACGGGTGTTTTTGTTTATCAAATTGACTTTAAGAAAAACGATGGTACTCTGGAGAAACGTGCTGGAAACATCACTTTAATGAGATAATGATGAAAGTATTTTACATAATATTAATTGGTTTGTTTTTGCAAATTCAATCCTTTGGTCAAGATGTTCATTTTGTACAAACAAGTGCTACGCCTATCCTTTTAAACCCAGCAGCAACTGGAGTATTCCCAGGATGGGAAAGAGTTTCTGTGGCACATAGACAACAATGGTTTACACTTGGAAGCCCATATATGACCACACAAATTAGTGTTGATTTGAATTTATTCAAACAAATTCAAAATAAACAAAAAGCTCACATGGGGATTGGAATAAATTTCTATAATGATATAGCTGGTGACGGAAAATTAGGAATTAATCAAGGCAGTTTATTACTTTCAGGAATCGTAAACATCACAGAAGACCAAACCATTTCAGCAGGATTAGAGATTGGAGCCGCTCAACAATCCATCAATATGAATAACCTAAATTGGGGAACACAATTTAATGGAGAAGGTTTTGACAAAGATATTATTCCTGCAGAAGGAAACAGAGCAGCATCATTAGTTTATGCAGATCTAGGTGCTGGTATTTTTTACAATTTACAAAATGTAACCTCAACACTTTCCAGAAAAGAAATTCAACGTGTATATGCAGGAGTAAGTTATTATCACATAAATGCACCTAAAAGAGAATTTTACAATGGTTCAATAGATCAATTAGCAAGAAAATTTGTTGGACTTGCTGGTGCCGAAATAGACATTCCTAATTCAAAATTTGTTTTCGCTCCTTCGATAGCAGGCATTTTCCAAGGACCAAATAGAATGTTGCTAGGAACTTTAGCGGCAAAGCTCAGAGTAAAAGATGGCACAAAATATACAGGAATATACAACAACACTTATTTGAATTTTGGTGTTAATTATAGAAATGCTGATGCTATAGCACCTATGATAGGTATGGAAATTAACAACTATAGATTTGGAATTGCATACGAATTTAATATTTCACCACTTCAAGCTAGCACAAATTCACAGGGCTCTTTCGAAGTAACTTTTCAATGGGCTAATTTTCAAACAGCTTTATTTCAAGAAAGAAGAACTAAGGGTTATAAAAAACCTGGTGGTATGTAGTATTTAAATTACTTGCCAAAAAGAAATTGCTTGAAGTACATAAAGCACATATATCAATTGAATTAACAAAGCAGTTCTAAGCACTGTATTTTGATTTTTGTTTTCAATATTTTTTTGAATAAAAATAGAAGTTATGATAAGAGTCAAAACCATTATAATAAAAATTATATGATCTGAAATTGTAGTCATTGGAAGTAAAATAAAAACTTGACTTAATCCGAATGTTTTAGAAAATTTTAATGATTTATACTTTTTATACCATAAAAATGAGCTACCCCATAACAACCATAGTAAAATTGAAAAAAGTAATAATGGCTCAACAATTAATGGAGAAACATTTATCCAAACATCTTTTACAATTACAAACGCTATAAAAGGCATTAAAAAACTTCTCCAATCATCTAGGGTTCTGAAAAGCATCACTATAGCAGCGATAGGAACAAGGTAGTAAACCAGCGGTAACGGGACAAGAAAAGCCCCAATTTCCAACCAGTATTTTATTCCATATATTAAAAAAACAAGAGCAAAAACCCTTATCATTTTGATATCAAAATCAATGTTTTTAAAATTACTCCTTGTCATAATGCTTTTTACTTACTTGTTTTTTCATCACTTCAATAGAGTCATTGACAATCATTTTTGATATTTTTTCAATTTTTTCTTGATCAGTTTCTATAAGGGTTGTATTAATTGATATATCGACAAAATTAAGCATGATTTCATTTGATTTCTCACCAGAAAGATCATTCATTAAATTATTTATTACGCTGTAACTGATATCTGAAATACTTGATGATAAAGCTTTAGATATTTGTTTTCCAATTACAGGAATAGCTTCCAACCTGTTTATCTCGGGGTTATTTTTTACGGATTTATCAATAATTTGTTCTAAATATAATTTAATTTCTTCTTTGTGAAGCGTGTAAGTTTCCTCCACAGCATATCTTAATCTAGAGGCTAACCAGTCAGAAAGATCAATTTTATTTGGAATAATTACATGTTCAATAATCGCTTTTACGGTATCATCTTGGTATTTTAATTCTTTTTGGATTCCTGTTAAAATATTCACTGAAACTCTATCAGAAATTTCTTCTATAACTCTTTGATAATTTTTACTTCCATATTTAAACCACCATGTATCTGTGACATCAATTACTCCTTTTTGCTGAAGTCTCACAATTAAACTTACAATTCTAAACAATCTCAAAAAACGAAAAGAGGCAATAGGAACACATCCCAATAAATCATACCAATTTACAAAAACGAATGAAGCCCAAAAAGGGTGAACTTTCTTTACAATCGCAACTATCCATCTAAAAAGAAATTCTAAAAGAAAGATAACAACAAACCCAAAATCGTATAATAAGAAATCCGGGTGAACTACATCTCGATAAAAATAGAAAAAATCTGGAACAACCTTTTCTAAAAAAACCTGTAAGAATTTTGCGTTAAATGAAAAATCAAAAATCATCCAAATGAGATTGATACTAATTAAAAAAAGCATCAATCCATCAAGCAACAGCCAAAACAAACTATCTCCTTCACGAAGTTTTTTATAATGAATCTTCATTTTATTGTATTATTCTATTTTAATTCAACATCCATAATATCAAAAGATTACACTCTTTTTTAGAACATGAATCTCGGCAAATTTTGTTAAAATTTTGTTAGTAACGTAACTTTTTTTTAAAATGTTAGTTATATGTTTTGTAACCTGTTTACGAAGCAAATGGTTTCACTTCGGTTTTAAGAACGGTTATTTCTGTAAGGTGGTAAAAGGTTGTCTCAAGGAGACAGCCTTTTTTTGTTTTAATACGCTTTGTTTTGATAAGCAAATTTCACAAAGTCAATCAACATATCGATTGGACCTTTTTTCATTAGTTCAAAGAGAAGCACGCTTGTTTTTTCGATAGCTGCATCGGTTATTTGAAATTCTTCAGATTCATCATTAATCCAAACGCGAAGCACATATAAAAATTGGACCCAAAGAACTTCATTATATTTTGAAGTAATTACTGGTCGAGTAGCGATTTCTTCACTTTCGAGTCCTTGATTCAAGATGGTTTTGCACCAATCGAAAGTTTCTTTTCTGAAAGTTTCCATAAACCAAGGTCTCACTTCTTTTCTTTCTAGATTTTCGCATCTCAACACAATATAACTTCGATTGTTTTTGAATGTTTCAATTGCTGTGTATAGAAAAGAAAGCCATTTCTCGTAAGAACTGTATTTCGGAAAATTTTCATCATTTTCGAGAATTTCGTGAACATTATCAAAAAGCCCTTTCCAAATATCTTTTTCTAATGCTTTAAAAGAACCGTAATATTTATAAAATTCCTGTTCTTCAATTCCAATTTCTTCACAAAAAGCAAAAACTGTAATGGGGGCTTTACCATTTCGCATTAAATAGGTCATATATTCTTTGCGGAAAAGCGATTGCATATTATTCTGAGTGTCATTATTCATACTAAGAACAAAGGTAAAGGTTATTTCAAATTTTTAGTCTTTTATAATGAAGAAAGTTTCATTGAAAAAAAACATGATTAATTGATGTTCATAATTAAGACTCTTTGTGCTTAGCAATATTTAGTGTTTCTGAATTTTTATATTTAGTTCTAAATTTAGAATTCTCCTTTACTATCTTTGCAAAATGTTTGTCAAAACCAATACTGTAAAAGCAATAAAAGATTATTACTACAATTCTCTTTCGCAGATTTACAGTCAATCTGAAATCAAGGTATTGTTAGAAATTGTATTCGAACATTTTTTGAATTACAACAAAATAGAGGTCAAAACAAAAGAGGAAAATAGACTTTCTGAATCTGAATTACTTTTGTTTCATTTTACATTGAAAAGATTAAAGAACTTTGAACCTATTCAATATATTTTGGAAGAAGCACCCTTTTACGGGATGCTTTTAAAAGTTTCTTCTTCGGTGTTAATTCCAAGACCCGAAACAGAAGAATTAGTTGAGTTAATCCTAAAACATACTCCCAATAATAGTCGAGTTTTGGACATCGGAACTGGAAGTGGCTGCATTCCAATTGCACTCAAAAAAATGAATCCATCTCTTGATGTTTTTGCTTTGGATATCTCAGAAGAAGCATTAATAATTGCAAAAGAGAATTCAGAAAAAAATAAAACTTCCGTTACATTTTTTCAAAAGGATATTCTGCAATGTGATGACTTAAAAGCATTAGTTGGTCATAAATTGGATGTAATTGTAAGTAATCCTCCATATATTTCTGCTCTAGAAAAAACAAGCATGGACAAACAAGTTACGGATTTTGAACCACATATTGCTCTTTTTGTATCCAACGAAGATCCGCTGATATTTTATAAAAAAATTACACTATTAGCCTCAAGTAGTCTTACTGACAAAGGCCAATTATTCTTAGAGTGTAATCAAAATTATGGTTCAAAAGTTGCAGATATACTTATAGAAAACAACTTCAAAAATGTGCAAAAAATTAAAGATATCAATGGCAACATAAGAATGATTCATGGTTCCCTTAATTAAAATAGTTAAAACATATCTTATAATTTTATTCATTGGTTTTCAATGTGTTTTCTCACAATCACAAGATTCAATATCATCAATTGAAAACCCTAAGAAAGAAAGGGCCATACGAAAATCGAAAATGTATTTTGCTTTTGATGCCAGCCGCTCTTTTCTTAGCGAACCCAACGTTCGTTTCAATGGGATTAAAATTGGTGTAGAATTGATGGAAAAACATAGAATGGGGCTTGCCATTTATGGATTGACCAATCAAGTTAGATTTATGGGCGAAATTGACCAAAACGAATATCCAACTTCTACAGATACCTTATATTTTAACTTTACTTATGCTAGTCTATTTTATGACCACGTTTGGTTAAGAACTAAAAGGTGGGAACTCACAACGCCTTTTCATATAGGAATGGGAGGAATTGACATTTCATATTTAGATACTTCTAGCGTTAGAAGCGCTCCATTCTTTTCTACCAATTCAGTAATGATGGGATTTGGAGGTACTGCTCAATTTAAAATTTTAAGATGGGCAGCAATAGGAACAGGAGCAGGATATCGACAAATGTTGACAAGAGATGAAAATATTGGAAAATCACTAAATGCTCCTTTTTATCAATTGCAATTGAAAATATTATTGGGAGAAATTTATAGAATGGCCTTCAAAAGGGAAGAGCTGGAAGAATGGTGAAACGATTTTATGCATTTTAGAAACTAAATAGAATATCAAAATAAGAAGATTTAAAATTATGCTAAAAACATATTTTTTTCCTTTAATCACTTATCATTTCGACAGTAAGATAATTTGTTCATTTTTGTCTTGACACAAAAACGAAACAAAAAAGTCAAGTCTCAATTAAGGCAATTACTGCATAACGTGACGTTCCCGTTGCTTCATGCTCTTTTCTCACTTCGTCCCTTCGTGAGAACGCACTTCCGCAACTCCAGTCACTATTGCTTATAATGAGACGGATTTAGTATTCTAACTTCAATTAAAGAGAGCGAATATATTTTATTGTGAGCAACTTTTTTACTTTTAAAACAAGGACTTTATAATTTCTTCAGCAGTTGTGTCTGTACTTTTTTTATTTATAAATCCATTATTATTTTTAAACCAACCTACTTCATCTGAAAAAGGGAATGCATCTTTGATATCATGAGTTGTGCATATAATTGTTTTGCCTTTTTTTGCTAAAGATTTCAGCAATTCATAAATCTGAATTTTTGAAACAATATCCAAGTGAGATGTGGGTTCGTCAAGAATAATAATGGGCGTTTCTTGTACTAGACATCTAGCAATGTTTACTTTCTGCTTTTGACCATCAGATAATTCCGAATAATATTTATTCAACAAATCATTAATACCAACCCACTCGGAGGCTTCTTTGATTTTAAAGTCATCTTCAGGTAAAATATTTTGGAATAATGTTTTGTAGGGTATTCTTGAATAAGAAAGCAATTCATAAACTGATATTCCGTCTATAACATTTGATTTGGCAGGTAAAAGTGCGATAGTTTTTGACAACTCTTGTAGTGAATAACTTTCGATGTTTTTATTATTAATCATTATACTTCCATTCAAAATAGGATGAATATTCATTAATCCTTTAAGCAAAGTTGATTTACCTTTTCCATTGGCACCTAAAAGCAAATTAAGAGTGCCTTTTTTGATCTCCCAACTAATTGACTCGCACAACAATTTGTCTTTATAACCGATAGAGACTTTGTTAAACTGTATTATATTATCAAACATTAGCAGAAAATTTTGATTTAATAATAATATAAATCACTATAGGAGCACCTACTATAGAAGTAACAACATTGATTGGTAATTGAAAATCCAAACCTGGAAGTTGAGCCAAAATATCGCAAAAAAGTAAAAAAACAGCACCTAATAAAGCTGAAAAAATGACTAATTTATGATGGTTATGTGATTTTAGAATCAATCTGCTAATATGTGGTGCTGCAAGTCCAACAAAAGCAATAGGTCCACAATAAGCTGTTACTAATCCTGCCAAAACTCCTGAACTCAACAAAACAAACCATTTTACTTTTTGGATGTTTACACCTAAATTTCTTGCCTGCTCACCCCCTAACAAAATAGCATTCAATGGATTAGCCATTAATAGCGAAAAAACAATAAAAACAATAACTACTATTGAGAAAACTATTAAACTATTTAAATCTACAGAGGCAAGGCTTCCCATTGTCCAAAGCAAATACTTCTTTATAGATTCGCTAGGGGCAAAATACTGAAGCACTGCAATGATGGCACTTACAAATGAGCCCAACATCAAACCTGCAATAAGCAACATGGCGCCATTACCTATTTTGCGAGAAAGCAATATCACTAAGAAAAGAACCAATGAACTTCCTGCAATGCTAAATAATATAGAAAGATTGGGAATTTCAGCAATGTTGAAAGAAAAAAGAAAACCTGCCATAAGTAAAAGTGCCACACCCAAACCGCCTCCAGCACTCACCCCCAAAATATAAGGTCCTGCAAGTGCATTTCTAAAATACGTTTGCATCAAAAGTCCCGAAACACTCAGTGCTGCGCCACTTAAAATTGCGGTAAGTACTCTCGGTAAACGCAAATCAATAATGATAAAATTGAGTCGACTTTTATGAAATAATCCTTCCCAAACTTGAGAAGGCGTTAACCATTCACTACCCAAAAAAAGTCCTGCAAAAAACAGGAGTCCTAAAACTACCGAAGCAATAATTATATACCAATTTTTACTTTGCAAAACTTATTTTAAAATTTGAAAAAAGGTAAAGTTAGTATTTTCAAATAATTCAGGATGCAACATTTTTCCATAGTCTTTCAAAACCAAATCTGGACGAACAACACCTTGCTCCCAGTAATCGTTTCCTCCTTGTGAAGTTGTTCTTAAATTATTTTGAAAAACTTTAATATTTGGTGCATCCAAAAAATAAGAAAACCTACTGTCTATCGCAGCTATTTCAGACAAAGAATTGGTTTCAGGATTGATCCACACATCTGGTTTTTGATATTGATTAACTACATTTTCGAATGATAAATTAATACTTCCTGTATTTTCATTTTCAGCCCATGGGTAAGTTCCTTTTGCATCATTGAGCAATTGAGCCACATAACTTTTTCCTCCAGGAATATACCAAACACCTTGATATGGAATAGAGAATAATACGGTTGGTGTTTCAGTTGTCAATTGACAAGTTTCTGCTATGGCAATATAATTTTGCTTCACAATATCAAATATACTATCAGCCATTTTTTCTTTTCCTAGTAAAACTCCAAAAAATTTCACCCATTCGGCTCTTGCCAAAGGATGTTGCTCTTGCCATTCTGATAGAAAAAGGGTTGGAATTCCTACCTCCCCTGCTTTTTTAAAATCTTTACCCAATCCAGAGGAAAAAGCACTCGTTAACAAAACTTCAGTAGGTGACAAGAATAATTTTTCTAAATTCATTTGTTCTGAAACTCCTATTTCTGAAACTTTTCCTTGTTGAATTCTTTGAAGCAAAGAAGTATTGTAAATATATTTTTTATTTTCGACTGATGCTACATTATTAATTGCATCCAATACCTCTAAAAACCCAATGGAACTTGTAGTGAATACTCCTAAATTATCCACTGGAATAGTTAAACAAACCTCATTGTTTTTAGGACTGTATGAAACACCTTTAGGAACAAGTATATAAGTAGCAGCAATGTTTTGAGACGCTACATCTTTTATAATTAATTTTTGTAAACCACCATCTACAGTATCAATTTGAAAACCTTTTGCATATAATGGTAATAAAGGGTTTTTAACTTCTAAACTATTAAAACTCCCTTCATCATTTGCATTACTATTGCTTTTACATTGAGTAAAAACAATAAACAAAACACAACATATTGAATAGAAAAAAGTAGGATACATAATGCAAAATTAATCTAATTTTGCAGCCAAGATGAGAGATGAAGAAAAATACTTTTTATTATTTGGGCTTTTGGCATCTTTGATTGTAGCATTTTTCGTTGCTCAACACAACAAAAGTCAAGGATACTCATTTGGAAAAACCTATTTTTTCGCGAGTGTTTCTCTGTTTGGTTTAGTCTGTATCTTTTGGCAATGGTACTGGAGGTGAGGTTGAAGGTTCGATGATTGTTGTTCTGAGTTCAGTTGAGTTTTTAATCGTAAAAAAGTTCAAGTAGTGTTTTGCATTTCTTTATGAAATCCTAAAAAGTAAACTCACAAAAAAATCAATGATTACATTCTGGTCTTTGACAATCAGGGTCGCCAGCTAATTTACCTTCTTCATTAATGTGATAATGACAACAAGATACAAATTTTTCTTTAAGTAACTCTCTGCCTCTAACCACCCTTGATTTTATAGCAGAAAGTGATAGATGAAGTTGATCAGCAATTTCTTGATGTTTTTTTCCTTCAATTTCGGAAAGTTGAATTACTTCTTTGTACTTTTCTGGAAGCTCATTTACATGAGGTTCTAGACAGCAAAACGCATCTTTATTTTCATTAGGGTTTTTATTTTCTAAAAATAATTCTTGTATTATAGGCACTTCAGTCAACTTATTTTGTTTTCTAAAAAAATCGTTAATGGTGTTTTTAGTAACTACAAAAAGCCAAGCATTGAGATTTGAATCTTTTTCTAATTTATCAATTGAATTAATTGTTTTAATAAAAACTTCCTGCAAAATATCCTCAGCATCTTCTTTTTGATGCACTTTTGTCATAATGTATCCCAAAAGTTTATCAGAAGATTCTTTCCAAGACTTTTCAATTATATTTTGATTTGATAATGTCATAAAAAAAAATGCCTTAGTAAAATTACAAAAGCATTTCAATTTTTAAGTGATTATTTACAACAATCGCATTTGGTGCATTCACATTTTACACAAGGACAATCTGATTTCGAGCAATCTGTGCAATTGCATTTTGTACACTCACAATTAGTACATGAACATTCGTTGTTTTTTATGGTTGTTTCGTTTTTCATTTTAATCGATTTTAATGATTTGTATACTTATATAACGAAACCCTTATTGAATAGTCGCAAAATTTTAATTATTTCTTACAATGTTTAATCATGTCTCCATTTATTTACATGAACAAGTTTATAAGTCATAAAATATTAATTTTTTAAATATCTTCATTTAACATACCTTTATAACATTATAACTTACGCCCGTGATAAGAATTCTTTATTTTGTTATTCTCTTAACTGTTTTAGTTGGTTGTTCAGAAAAAACTGAAGAAAAAGAATATGTTGTTTCGGAAGTTCCTACCCTTCCACAAGCACTTGATTTGTATTCTGTAGAAATTGACTCTATTTACAAAAAACTTTCTACTAGGGAAAAACTAGAGCAATTATTTTGGATTACTATAAACTTAGATAAACCTTTAGATAAAAATATTAGTTTTCCAAGTGTCGCATTTATTGAATACTCTGGATTTAAATCTCATAAAAGATATATTGGATTCGACTCACTGAAATTGGAACCGCATTTATTTACTCGAAATCTGTTTAATGTTTTTGAAAACTCAAAATCAAAACAACCTTTCAAACCTCATTATTTATTGAGTATTACTGATACTGTTTTTTGGAAAAACTTTTACAAAGCCATATATAATTATGGAATAGAAAATCGTATTTCTTGTTATATCCCCAATAAGGTTCAAATAATAGATTCTAGTTTTCAAAATTATTGGAATGTTCAAGAAAATATCTTGCTAGATTCTCTTTATCAAAATCATTTCATATTGGGAAATCACTCTGACTCAATTATGAGTAGTTCTATCATTTCCTCCAAAAACATTAGAGTATTAATAGATGGAGATTCCATAGTTACAATGCCAGATAGTATTTGTCAACTAAACATCAAGACAATAAAAGTTTCTGAAAGCACTATTGACAAAGAATATTTCATTGAAAACATTCTCTTAGGTAATTTTGATGCTGGATATTTGTCCATTAACAATTTACAACAAATTGAACTATTCAAAACATTTCTGAACGAAATAGAAAATGAAGGTCTCATCAATAATGACCTTTTGGAGTATAAGGTGAGAAAAGTAATCGCATTAAAAAAATGGGCGCTTCAGAAACCAAAAGTCAATCTAATTAACAGTTTTCAATTGGACATATTGACAAAAGGCTTACTTTATCAAAGTGTCTATCAAAGTATTTCGATTATTAAAAACGAAAAATCTATTGTGCCAATAGTTGATTTTCCTGAGAAAAAATGGCAATATGTCAATATTGGTAAAAGTAGCGCTAAGTTATTCAAAGATAACATCACATTATATACTGAGATTTCCGAATTAAAAACTAATTTAAATCAATTTAAAATTGAAAATATAAAACAAAAACCTACTATAATTCTGCTCAACAATCAAATCTTGGATTCAATTCAGGCAATTAATTTCACAAAAGACATCATATCGCATCATAAAAACTATCCTACTATAGTTATAAATTTTGGAAATGCATCAAATTTAGGTAAATTGAGAGATATTCCTGTTTTGATTCAACTTTGGGACACTGATGACTCTCAACTTGCAATGGTGGCACAAGCCATTATGGGTGGAAATCCAATAAACGGAAAGGATTTTACAGATTCAACACAAACTAAAATTCATAAAACACACAAAACAAGATTATCTTATACAATACCCGAGGAAATAGGAATCTCCTCAGATTCTCTAAAAAACATGGATAAAATAGCCGCACAAGCTATTTGGGGTGGAGCAACACCTGGTTGTCAAATTTTTGCAGCAAAAGAAGGTAAAGTTTTTTACAACAAAACTTTTGGATATCACACCTATTTACAAAAACAAAAAGTTACTGAAAATTCAGTCTATGACATTGCTTCTGTAACTAAAGTTGCCTCCACTACCCTATGCGGCATGCATATGTATGACAAAGGATATTACAAACTAAACGACTCATTAAAAAACCATCTTCCCGACAGTTTGTACAAAACTTTGGGACATTTCAGCAGGTTGTATAATGTGACATTTCAAAAACTATTTACACATACTAGTGGATTACCTTCAGGATTACCTATTTATAAAATGATTGACTATACTAATAAAGAAACTGGAAGATTTGACAAATACTACTGTGATGAAAAAGATCAATGTTACAAAGTAGAAGTTGCCAAAGATTTCTTTTTAGACTCCTCCTATTTGGATAGTTTGTGGATTGATATGAATAATATTTGGACAGGAGAAAAGAAATATAAATATAGTGATGCCAATATGAATGTTTTGTATCAAATATTTAGGTCTAAATTAAACAAAAATCAGAGGTTTGATAAATATATGGACTCTGTTTTCTATGTACCATTGAATTTAGAAAAAACATGTTATTTACCCCTGAATTATCTAGATACTTTAACATACTCAATTGTACCTACTGAAAATGATAAATTTTGGAGAAAACAACTGGTAAAAGGACATGTGCATGATCCAAATGCAGCAATTTACGGTGGTGTTGCAGGAAATGCAGGCTTATTCTCTACGGCTCATGAATTGGGTATTGTAATGCAAATGCTCATGTTTGGAGGAACTTATGGTGGAAAAAGATTTATAAAAGAGGCAACAGTCAATAAATTTACAGTGCATCAAGAAGGAAGTCATAGAGGATTAGGGTTTGACAAACCCACTGAAAATAGTGGGAATGTTGTTGCGCCAGATGCACCTTACACAACATATGGACATACTGGTTTTACAGGGATATGTGTGTGGAATGACAAAGAAAATGATGTTGTTTTTACATTTGTGAGCAATAGAGTGCATCCAAGTTCGGAAAACAAAAAATTGATTACCATGGGTATTCGTAAAAGATTACATCAAGTTATTTATAATCAACTTTATTATAATGGAACTTATAAAAATAAACAGCGAAATAATTCACCTTTAACTAGAGTTGAGGCCATTTAATTTTTGTTCTTTGTTAAAACCTTTTCTTTAGTGTTGATAATAAAAATCCGAATTTAATAGCATTCTTAGCATCTTTGTAAAGTTAAAATTAAAGATGTTATAGAATATGAATTTACTTATTTTGGGATCAGGAGGAAGAGAGCATGCAATTGCATGGAAATCAGCACAAAGTTCACATTTAAAAAAATTGTTTATTGCGCCAGGTAATGCAGGCACAAAATCAGTTGGCATCAATGTAGATATAAATATTAACGACTTTGAAGCGATTGCCAACTTCGCATTAGAAAACAAAATTCATATAGTAGTTGTAGGTCCAGAAGAGCCTCTTGTAAACGGAATTGTGGATTATTTCAACAGCCGAGAAGATTTATCTAAAATCACTGTAATTGGCCCCAACAAAGAAGCGGCTCAATTAGAAGGAAGCAAAGATTTTTCTAAACAGTTTATGGCGCGTCATAATATACCCACTGCCAAATATGCCACTTTCACTAAAGATAACATTAAAGATGGTTATGGATTTTTGGAACTCATGAAACCCCCATATGTGCTTAAAGCAGATGGTTTGGCTGCGGGAAAAGGGGTGCTGATTTTAAATAACTTAAAAGAAGCAAAAGAGGAATTAAAAAACATGCTTACAGGATCTAAATTTGGTAAAGCAAGTAATAAGGTTGTGATAGAGCAGTTTTTAAAAGGTATTGAATTGAGTGTTTTTGTTGTATCAGACGGAAAAAACTATAAATTACTACCAGAAGCTAAAGATTACAAAAGAATTGGAGCGAATGATACAGGTCCAAATACAGGTGGAATGGGAGCCGTTTCACCAGTCCCTTTTGCAAACCGTGAATTTATGGACAAGGTAGAAAATCAAATCATTATACCAACCATAAAAGGACTAAAAAAAGAAGGTATTCATTATTCAGGTTTTATTTTCTTCGGATTGATTAGTGTAAAAGGAGATCCATATGTAATCGAATACAATTGCAGAATGGGAGATCCTGAAACAGAAGTGGTAATGCCTAGAATTAAATCTGACATCTTGGAATTGTTTGATGGAATTGCAACCGACACACTAGGAGAAAGAGACGTTGAAATTGACCCTAGATGTGCTGCTACAGTTGTAATGGTAAGCGGTGGTTATCCTGAAAAATACGAAAAAGGAAAACAAATTTTAGGATTGAAAGAATTCGAAAAAAGCATCGTTTTTCATGCAGGGACCATGGAAAATGAAGATGGATCTGTTCTGACCAATGGAGGAAGAGTTTTAGCGGTAACTTCTTATGGTAAAAGCATTGAAAAAGCATTAAAACACTCATATAACTCTATTGAAAATATTACTTTTGACAATTCGAATTATCGAAAAGATATCGGATTTGACTTATTGTAATTTTCTGTTTTCTAAATTAAATTGATTTATGTTTTCCAAAGAAGAAGCTAAAGAACTCACCACTTTGTTTTGGACAAGTTTTGGAAAATATATGAACAAACATAAACCACAATATGCCAAAAACATAAAATGGGTTAATTACAAAACAGGAGTAAAAGATATTTATTTTAGACTTAATGCAGATAAAAATAGCGCAAGTATTTCAATAGAAATTCAACACAGTGATGCATCTATAAGAAATTTATTTTTTGAACAATTTGAAGAATTAAAAACCATATTTAACTATATAGTTGGAGATTGGATTTGGGACAAAGAAGCATTTAACAACATGGGAATTCCTATTTCAAAAATTTACATCAATCACGACAAAAAGGTTAATATTTTTATACAAGATACTTGGGCGGATTGTTTTAAGTTTTTTGAATTAAACATTGTAAAAGTAGATGAATTTTGGAGTGAATTCAATGAAGTTTTTAAAAATCTAAGTGATTAATTCACTTAAAAAAATGAATTATTATGGAAAATGTAGCCTCTTTATACCAAGCATTCAATAACTTGGACAAGCAACTGGATTTTAAACTTAAGGTATATGAACCAGGAAAAATTGAGTATCGAGTATTAATTTCAGAAAAGCATTTAAGTTCTCCAGGAGTTGGACATGGAGCAGTTACGGCTGCACTTATGGACGCAGTTCTCGGAACCTCAGCATTGACAGCGGTTTATGATGAAGGAAATTTAGTTTCAACGGTAGAATTCAAACTCAATTATTTTAAACCAGCCTTATTAGGTGATGAATTGATTGGTACTGCAGAAATCGAATTTAAAGGGAAAAGTCTTATTGCTACAAGTGGAAAAATAGTTAAAAAACACAATGGAGAACTGGTTTCAAAAGGAATGGGCACCTTCAATATCTATCCAATGTCAAAAAGAGGCTTAAAAATCGAAGTTTGATTGTGTTTTATTAGACTTTCATTTTCTATAGGTTTATAATCTATCTTTGTAAATATTAATAAAGAATCAATTGAAAATTACACCTTATATTTTTAGAATCCTTTTATTGATTTTCTTAATTTCTTGTAACAAAAAAGAAGTAGGACCTCAATGCATATCTTGCCCAGAACAATTAAACGTAACTACAACTGATGTTTTTATAGGTTGTGAGGGAAATTTTGGTTGGGGAAATGCTTCGTTAAGTTTGTACCAACCACAATCCAAAACTGTTTCAAATCAATTGTTTCAAACTGTTAATGGTTTTGGCTTAGGAGATGTTTTACACAGCATAACTGAAGTTAATGGTGATTTATTTTTAGTAATAAATAACTCTGGAAAAATCGAAATTATCGACACCTCAAATTATGAATCAAAAGGAACTATAAATGGTTTTACAAGCCCTAGATTTCTTGTTGCTAAAAACTCAACTAAAGGATACTGCTCAGATTTATATTCAGGAAGTATTCAAATTGTTGATTTTTCAAGTAAAAGTATTATTGGAAATATAACATCTGATAGATGGATAGAACATTTATTAATTCATGAGGATTATCTTTATGCTACTGCTCCAGACACCAATTGGATTTTCAAAATCAATACACTTACAGATGTAATTGAAGATACGATTATAGTAGGAAAATCACCCAATGGAATTGTTTTGGATAAGAATAATAAAATTTGGATACTTTCTTCTGGAGGATTCAATCAAGAGATTCCTAATTTGATAAAATACAATCCCAATTCAGATCAAATTGAAAATACTTTTCTTTTTGATAATATAAATCAATCTCCAAGCAATCTGGTAATCAACAAAAACAAAGACGAATTATTTTTCCTTAACAATGGACTGCAAAGTTTTGCAATAGAAGATAATTCAATTGCTACAAATGTTTTAATCCCAAATAATGGTGCAATATTTTACGGTATGAATATCGATTATAATACAGGCGATTTTTATATTACAGACGCAATTAATTATGTACAACAAGGTAAAGTATATCGTTATGACACTATTTTTCAACCAATAGATACTTTCCAAGTTGGAATTATTCCAAAAACTATATGGTTTAAATGAAATTCTAAATCTATTCGTCATTCTTTTTAGTGACATTGTCAAAACAATTCAAAAAAATAATACCTCAATAACATTTAGTTAAACAATTACTCTTATTTTAGTAAAAATTTTGTTAATTCGATATGAAAAAAAATATAATTTTTGTATTTATTCTTACTTTAAGTTTAATAGACATCTATGCTCAAACAACTTACAACGTAAGATCTAGAGTCTCAGGATTGGAACACAATTTTCAATGTGGTAATGATGTAGGAACTGGAAATCCAGATCCAAGATGGAAACTATGGTGGGCATATGACGCAGGAACATTTACAGCATTTACAGCAGGTGCCGACTACTGTTCAGATGTATATGGTGGAAATGGATTTTCTTGTGGACTAGATAATTCATATAATTTACAAACATCAGAATTCAATAACACCACCATATCTCAATTTAATTTAGATATGGAATGTTGGGAAGAAGATGGCTGTGGCACTGGAACTCAAGATTGTAGTGCAGGAGGAAATGGATTATGTAATGCAGATGATATTCAAACCCCAAGAGGTAGAATTGCAGATATTAATTACAGAAATCAACCTCCTTGTTCAGAACATAACTGGGGTGTATTTTATAGAATTGGCCCTCCTGATAACTATGGCGCAGAAGTGAGAATCAATTGGTCATACCACACTGTAAACCCTGCAGACATTGGAACTATTGATCCAGCAGGAGAAAACATTTGCTCAGGCGATGACCCTACAATGATTAACAGTGTTACACCTGGACTTCCTCACACTACTTATCAATGGCAATATTCTGATAATAATGGTGGATTATGGACTGATGTAGTGGGTGGAACTTCTGCCTCCTACGACCCACCTGTACTAAGCGCAACAAGATGGTACAGAAGAAAAGAAACTATTTGTCAAGGAAATACAATCGCTACCTCAGTTTCAGTTGATTATTATACCAACATATATATAATAACTGTTGAAACAAGTTCTACAGTTCCTTCTACCATAACTTCTTCTCCAGCCAATTTATGTGGTTCTGGTACTGTTAATTTAACTGCTAACGGAGGAGCGCTTGGAGGTGGTGCTCAATACGAATGGTTTGACGATTTTTGTGGTGGAAATTTAATTGGGACAACTGTTACTAATGTTTTGAACAGTGTAGCACTTTCAGCAAGCACAACCTATTTTGTAAGAATTTCAGGAAACTGCAATACAACAACTTGTGTACAAGCTACTGTAAATGTTTCAGCACCCTCAACAGCCCCAACTGGCGCGACCGCAAGTAGTACTTTAATCTGCAGTGGTTCTAATGTTACACTTTCTGTAGTTGGAGGGTCTCTAGGTACATCTTCTACTTGGGAGTGGTATGATATAGGATGTGGGTCTGGAATTAACGTGGGATCAGGTGCTAGTATTTCTGTTTCACCTACTACTACTACAACGTATTTTGTTAGGGCGGAAGGCGGTTGTGCCCCAACTACATGCGAAAGTGTTACAGTTACTGTCGAGCAACCCTCTACAGATCCTACTAGTGCTTCTGCTTCTCCTGCCAGTTATTGTACTGGTGGTAGTTCAACGCTTACAGTAAATGGTGGAAGTTTAGGAACAGGCGCTGATTGGGTTTGGTATGAAGCAGGTTGTGCACTTGGTACTCCTGTTGGAAATGGTTTATCTATTTCTGTTTCTCCTCTAGTCACTACAACCTATTTTGTTAGAGCAGAAGGGAATTGTAATAATACTTCTTGTACTTCTGTCACAGTTACTGTTAATCAATCTGGGGCTGATCCAACTTCTATCGCAGCTGGAAACACCAATTTATGTCCAGGTCAGTCAACAGTACTTTCTGTTGTAGGTGGTTCTCTAGGAACTGGGGCTACTTGGGAATGGTATTCCGGTTCTTGTGGAGGAATTCCAGTTGGGCAAGGAAACACTATCAGCGTTTCTCCAACGTCTAATACTACTTATTTTGTAAGAGCTGAGGGAACTTGCGGAAATTCTGCTTGTGCTTCTGTTGCTATTACTGTTGGTGTGGGTACTGCCGATCCAACAGCCGCAACAGTTATCAATGATAATATTTGCCCTGGAGATACTGCTCAAGTGTTTGTAACTGGAGGTGTACTTCCTGCTGGTTATACTTGGGTTTGGTACACTGGTACTTGTGGAGCTATCCCAATTGGAATTGGAGATACGATTTCTGTTACACCCAATGCTACTACAACTTATTATGTAAGAGCAACAGGAACTTGTGGAAATACCAATTGTACTAGTGCTACCGTTACCGTTTTACCCGGCTCAGTTGCTGCAACAGGAGTTTTATTCGATAACAATAATTTTTGTCCCGGAGAATCAGCAACATTAACAGTTGATGGAGGTTCGTTAGTGGCTGGAGCACAATGGATTTGGTACGAAAACGGGTGTGGAGGAACCTCTATTGGAACAGGAAATTCACTTACTGTTACACCTTCTAGCACAACTTCTTATTACGTGAGAGCAGAAGGTGGCACTTGTGGCAATACTTCTTGCGCAAATGTCTCTATCAATGTTTCAGATGCTTATGCTTATATGGTTCCGTTTGATACTGAGTGTGGAATTGGACAAGCCTTTACTTTGAATAATGGATTACCTGAAGGTGGAACTTATTCAGGAACTGGAGTTTCAGGAAACATATTCGATCCAGCGGTTGCTGGAGAAGGTACACACTCTATTACTTACACATTCGTTGCAGACAATGGTTGCGTTGCTTCTGCTACTGCTGACATACAAATAAATGCTAGTACTATAGTAGCAAGTGCAGTAACCGAAATTGAAAGTTGCTCTGATGGTGGAGTAACAGTTGTTGTTACTGCTACTGGTGGCAGTGGATTTTATAATTACAAATGGTCTAACGGTCAAACAGGAAACCCACTTACATATGTGGAGCCAGGAACTTATTCTGTAACTGTAATTGATGGTGAAGATTGTGCTACTACTGTTTCTGATATTGTTGTAGATGCATCTCAATCTTGTATTCAAGTTGCCAACACTTTCACTCCAAATGGTGACGGAATGAACGATACTTGGAATTTAGACTTTACTGCTTACAGCAATGCAAATCTTCAAGTATTTTCTAAATGGGGAACATTAGTTTATCAAACAGATGCAACTTCAATCCAATGGGATGGAACAGACTTGAATGGTTCTAATTTACCTGCTGGAACATACTATTACATCATCGAATTAGATGGAGGAAGCATTACTCAAAACGGACCTATATCAATTGTAAGATAATTAAAATGAAACCAATGAATTTTAAAAAAATAATCTTCGGACTACTAATGATATCAAGCGTTGAGTTTTCGGCTCAGCAAATTGCTTTGAATAGTCAGTATATGTACAATGAATTTTCATTCAATCCTGCAGTTGCTGGAACAAAGAATTTCGCCCCGCTTACTTTTTCATTTAGAAGACAATGGATGGGAATCAATGAAGCACCTGTAACTCAAAACTTATCTTTCCATTCTTTTGTTGGAAAAAATAGTGGTGCAGGTGTTCAACTATATAACGATGTTTCTGGACCTACCAGAAGAACTGGACTTAGCGGAACATTTAGTTATGCAATCAAAACTTCTGATGCTACCAAATTATCTTTTGGACTTTCTGCAAGTGTTACTCAATTCATGATGGACAGAGATAGAATGAACACAGAAATACCAGATGATATCGCTGTTTTGAATAATACTTTTAATCAATTAATTCCAGATTTTAATTTTGGAATGTATTGGTATGGTGAAAGACATTACGTTGGTGTTTCTGGGTATAATTTATTACAAAGTGGAGATGATTTGTTTGATTTAACAACTAATGTAGTCAACACATTAGATAGAACAATCTTTGCACATGCAGGATATTTATTCCCAATTGGAGATCAATTTGGAATAGAGCCAGGTGTTATGACAAGATATATGTTTAATGCACCTTTTTCTTTTGATGGAAATTTGAAGTTTATCTATAAAGATGCCTACTGGTTGGGTGCTTCATATAGATTTCAAGACGCAATATCAATTATGGTTGGTGCTGATTTAGGTGTTTTAGAATTTGGTTATTCTTATGATTTAGGACTGTCGAATATGGCTACTTACAACAGCGGTTCTCACGAAATTTTCATAACTGCAAAATTGAATAAAGGAACTAAAGAAAGATCTCCTTGGCATAAAAGAAATAGAATCTATTCTTCCTTTTCAAAAAAATAAATTAATATTTTGATATGATAAGTGTTGGTGTGAGAAGGATTTTATTTTTTAGCATTTTTTTATGCTTTGGTTTGTCAAAAAATGTTGTTGCTCAAGGAAGTATTGGAGATGCAATGTTTGACAACTTTGAATACACCAATGCAATTAAATTTTATAATAGTGAACCTAACTTATCCCTAAATCAAAAAGAAAATCTTGCTTACAGTTATTATATGATTCAAGATTTTGAAAATGCTTCAATACTATTTCAAGAAATTATTAATGAAGAAGAAGATATTGACTTCATGCATTTTTTGGGGATTTCTCTAAAAAATATAGGTAAATATCCTGAGGCAAGAACTTATTTTGCTAAAGTGCTACAATTAGACTCTTCCTATTTAGAGAGTAAAGTTGGATTGGCATCTTTGGACAAACTTCCTGAATTAATAGCAGTAAAACAAACTTTAGAAGTAATTAATTTAAAAGTAATAAACACTGGAGCATCTACTTATAGTCCTAGATGGTTTAAAGAAGGAATCATTTTTTGTGAAGAAATGCCTTTTGATTCACTCAAGAGAAGACCTAAAATTGACATTACTGATGATTATCAAAATACTGATGAACTCTCATACGGTACTGCCGAAAGACCTTTGTCTTCAATTTATTATGCTGATGTAATAGGAAACGAAGTGAAAAATCTTCAACCCTTTCTAAAAAGCGAAAAATACCATATTGGAAGTTTTGCATTTGTTCCAAATTCTGATGAATTGTATTTTACAAAAATTGATGTCATCAACAAATGGGATCCTGACACTAGAAGTCATCCAAGAATCTTTAAAATGAAAATGGAAGACAATCCCAAAACTGAAAGCGAAAAAGTAGTTGTTAAAAAACTTTCTAATGAAGTTGGAGCAGGGCATCCAGAATTTTCAAATGATGGAAATACTTTATATTTTTCAAGCGACAGACCTGGAGGATTTGGCGGAAGTGATTTGTATAAATCTACTAAAGATGAAAAAGGTAATTGGAGCGCACCAGTCAACTTAGGTGTTAACATCAACACCGAAGGAGATGAATTATTTCCTTATATATACAATGAATACTTTTACTTCTCCACAAATGGTAAACCTGGATTCGGAGGGTTAGATATTTTTAAAATTAAATTAAGCGATTTAGAAACTGCAAAACCACAATTATTACCTCTCCCTATCAACTCCATAAGTGATGATTATGGCATTTTGATTTCTCCAACTGATGAGGAATTTGGGTTTGTTACTTCCAATAGATTCGGTGGGCTAGGTGATGACGACATTTATCTGTTCCAAAAGAAATTGGAAGGCATTTGGGTACAAGGAATTGTTAAAGACTTGAATGGAAGCCCTGTTTCTAATGCTTTAGTAAAAATTTATGACGAAAATGGAGAAGAAGTTGCACAAGTTTACACCGATGAAAACGGTAAATATAGCATAGAATTAGCAGAAGAAGGCAATTATAAAATTGTCGCAACTATTCCTGGTTATGCAGACCAACTAGAAATCTTAATTGACGAAAATTGGGACAATTCTAAACTTCTAGAAATGACTTTAGAACCTACTCAAACGGCACAAGGTCAAGTAAAAAATGAAGATGGAAGCATAGCATCTAATGTCTCGATAGAGTTGAAAGATGAAAATGGTAATGTCATATTCAAAGGAATGACAGATGAGAATGGTTATTACCAGTTTCCTTTAGAAGAAAATAAAACCTACACCATCACTGCAAAAGACAGAAATTTATCAGGAAGTGAAACCATCAAAACAGATGAGGGATATGACAGTCTCAAGGATAAAGACATTATCTTAAGAGAAAGTGGAACATATGCAGAAGGAATTCTATTGAATGAAGATGGATCTATAGCAGAGGGAATTGAGGTAAAACTTTTAGACAATAATGGAAATCTAATTGCAGTTACAACAACAGAAAATGACGGTAGTTTTCATTTTGATTTAGAAAATAATAAAGATTATCAAATAGTAGCAGTAAAAGAAGGATTTGAAGCATTACATAATATTTATACTGGAGAGAATTACGACCCAGAACAAAAATTCAATTTAAATTTTGAACGTGTAGGGTCAGAATCTTTTGCATTGGTAACAGACAAATCTTCTAATGAGGGAATTAATAATGTGAAAGTTACTTTAGTTGATGAAACTACAGGAAATAAAATCACTACTTACACAGACAATGAAGGGAAATTTACAATTAACTTAAAGCCAAATAGAGCATATATCATAAATCTTGATAAAGATGGTTATTATCCTAAATCAATAAATATCGAACCAGGTAAAAAACTTCCTAAAAAAGTAGATTTGAATCAAATGGGAGATTTTGCAATGAATCAATCTGGATATAATGTAGAGAAAATCTATTTTGAATTGGATAGTTACAAAATTTCAAACGAATCCAAAGCTCAAATGCAAAAAATTGTTGAAGTTTTAAAAGCGAATCCAAAAGCAAACATCACAATTAAATCTTATGCTGACTGCAGAGGACCTGCAAAGTATAATGTTTCATTATCTTGGAAAAGATCTAAAGCGGTTAAAGATTACCTTATTAATAAAGGAATAAAAAGCGGAAGAATATTAACAGAATCTTTAGGGGCAACCAATTTTGTAAATAATTGTACTTCTGATGAAGCCTGTACTGAAAATGAACACGCTTTGAATAGGCGATCTGAGTTTGAAATTGATTTTGGGAAGTAATTCTTTGCTTTGTACTTCTTTATAAATTCTTTGAAAATAAAGGTTTTAAAAAATAATTTCGATTTTGTTTGGATTTGTTCAAATTAATTGTATTACCTTTGTGCCGTATTTAATTTAACAAAATCAAAAAAATGAAAAAGAATTTCAAAAAATTAGGATTAATCCTTTCTATGGTGGCTATGACTTCATTCACTATGACCTCATGCGCTGAAGCAACTACTGAAGAAACAAAAACTGAAGGTGATGCACCAAAAACTGAAGAAACAACTCCAGAGGTAACTCCAGAGGTAGAAACTGAAGTTGAAGTTGAAACTGAAAAATGTGGTGAAGGTAAATGTGGTGATGCTGAGGCTACTGAGGCTACTGAAGCTACTGAGGCTACTGAAGCTACTGAGGCTACTGAAGCAACTCCTGTTACTACAGAAGAAGCTGCTCACTAATTAGAAGTATTAATAAGCTTATTAAAGAGGTTTCAAATTTGAAGCCTCTTTTTTTTGCCCAATATTTCCATATTTTTTGTTATTTTGTAATTAATTAAAATCGTTAAATCCTTGAAAGAAATATTTCTTGAAAATACTGACAACGTAACATCCGATTCGAAAAACTGGGAGTTTAACCGAAGAAATTGGTTAAAAATAACTGCTTTGGGTTTGGCTGCTTTACAATTACCATGGTTGGTTAGTTGTGAAGACAATTCTTCTTCTGAAGTAATTTTGGATGGTAAAGGAATTTTGACAGAAGAAGAAATGAAATTTATTTTTGAACTCCAAAACTTGCTTGTACCCAACGATGGCAATGGTCCTTCTGCTAAAGATGTAAATGCTCATAATTATTACATTTGGACACTATCTGATCAAAATATTTCTGATACAGATAGAAACTATTTTATTGATAAAACAAAAGCACTTTTAGAACTTTGTAAAGAGCAGTTTTTGAGATATTTTAATGATTTAAAGCCTTTTGAAAAAAGTAGTTTTATCGAAAAAAACATTCAATCGGGTTGGACAAGAACTTTTCTATCGAGAATGATAACAGTAATTTTTGAAGCCATATTACTAGATCCTGTTTACAATGTAAATCCTAACGAAATTGGATGGAATTGGCTACAACATAGTCCAGGAATACCAAGACCTACTCTAGAATCCAAATTTCCTGAAATTTATAAAACTGTTGCTCTCTATGATTGATGTATGTATTATAGGAAGTGGTGCTGGAGCATCTCCTATTGCCTATGAGTTGAGTTTGGCAGGATACAAAGTGGTTGTCTTAGAAAAAGGACCTTACATCAAAACCAAAGATTTTAATAAAGACGAATTGATTGTTACTAGAAAAGACTTGTATATTCCAAATTTGAAGGATGAATGTCATGAAATTGTTAAATTCGATAAAAAGAAAGATACTTGGGTAAAGCAATCGACAAGAGATACAGGTTCTGATTTTTGGAACGGAAACGTAGTGGGTGGTTCGTCTAATTTTATGAGTGGCTATTTTCATAGAATGAAACCTGTTGATTTCAAACTCAAAAGTACTTACGGCACCATTGAAGGATCAAATATAGAGGACTGGCCTATTTCATATGAAGATTTAGAACCTTACTATACCAAAGTAGAACATATAATAGGTGTTTCTGGAAAAGTAAAGGAACACCCATTTTTGGAACCAAGAAGCGAATCAGATTTTCCTTTTCCACCGCTTGCAACAAACATTGTTTCAGATTTAATAGATAAAGCAGCCTCAGAACTAAAAATTAGTACATTTAGTACCCCTAGAGCAATATTGTCTAAGCCTAAAGACGATAGAAAAAGTTGTTATTATTCTAATTATTGCGGAAGTTACGGCTGCTCCTCTGATGCCAAAGGAAGCGCAAGAGCCGCATTATTAGAAAAGGCTTTAAAAACAGGTAATTTAACCATCATTCCTTTTGCAAAAGTTTTCCATTTAAAAACTGATGGAAAAGGAAACATTTCACAAGCTCAATATTACGACCAAAAAGGTCTAAAAAACAGTATTGAAGCACAAATATTTGTTGTAGCGGCACAAGCCACAGAAACTGCAAGGTTATTGCTAATGAGCAAAAATGAGGAATTTCCTAATGGACTATCCAACAATGCGGGGCAAGTAGGCAAAAATTTAGTTTTCTCCGCTGGCGGAGTTGGTTCTAGTGTTTTATATTACGAAGATTTTGATAAAGAAACTGCTGAAAAACTTGCAATTCCAGGTCTATTTGTGAATCGGGCAACTCAACAATGGTACGAAATAACAGATGAGGAAACTGGGCAGAAAATGAAAGGAGGTACAGTAGATTTCCTTTGGGAACACGCCAATCCAATTTCTAAAGTCATTAAATCCAAATGGAAAAGTGATAATCTACTGTATGGAAGTGCCCTAAAAAAGAATGTGCATGAATATTTTACCAAACAAAGGATTTTAAAATTTGAAGTCTTTAATGATTGGCTGCCTAATGACAATTGCTTTGTTGAATTATCAGACAGTATATTCGACAAATGGGGAGATCCTGTTGGGAAAATTTGGATTGGAAATCATCCGCATGACGAAAAAATAGGAAAACTAATTGGAGACAACACTTTAAATATCCTCGAAAAATTAGGTGCAAAAAACATCAAATGGGGCGTTTCAAGTTACCCTTCAGTAAATCTCCAAGCGGGTGGTTGTAGATTTGGAAACGACCCACATAGTTCAGTTCTAGACAAAAACTGTAAATCTCACGAAGTGAGCAATCTTTACATTTCTGATGGAAGTTTTATGCCTACTGGCGGTAGCGTCACCTTTACTTTTACCATTTATGCTAATGCTTTTAGAGTGGCAGACAAAATAAAAGAAGAACTCACGTTAATTAAACAGAAACAGCTCCTTTAATATGAGGATGAGGATCGTAGTTGAGCAATTCGAAATCTTCAAATTTGAACTCAAATATATCTTTCACATTTGGATTAATTTTCATGGTTGGAAGCGGTCTAGGTTCCCTTGAAAGTTGTAATTCTGCTTGCTCTATATGATTGTTATACAAATGGACATCTCCAAAAGTATGAATAAATTCCCCTGGTTCTAAATCACAAACTTGAGCAATCATCATAGTGAATAAAGCATAAGAAGCAATATTGAAAGGAACACCCAAAAAGGTATCTGCACTTCTTTGATACAGCTGACATGAAAGTTTGCCTTCGGCAACATAAAATTGAAAAAAAGCATGACAAGGAGGCAAGGCTGCTTTTCCATTGGCTACATTTTCTGCAAAACTAACACTGGTGTCGGGCATTACGGAAGGATTCCAAGCCGAAACAATAATTCTTCTTGAGTTTGGATTTGTTTTTAAAGTATGTATAACCTCTTTCAACTGGTCGATGTCATCACTATTCCAGTTGCGCCATTGATGACCATAAACAGGTCCTAAATCGCCATTTTCATCCGCCCATGCATCCCAGATTTTCACACCATTTTCTTGCAAATACTTGATATTTGTATCGCCTTTGATAAACCAGAGTAATTCATGAATAATTGATTTGAGATGTAACTTTTTGGTAGTAACCATAGGGAACCCTTCACTTAAATCAAATCGCATTTGGTAACCAAAGCAACTAATAGTACCAGTACCAGTTCTATCGCCTTTTTGAACGCCATTATTAAGAATATGTTTGAGTAAATCTTGGTATTGTTGCATGTTTAATATTTTTATTTTACAAAGGTAATTAAACCGACAAAAAGTTAAATGGTGTGTTCATAAATTATCAAAAAGTATAGGCACAAAAAAAGGAGGTCTCACAACCTCCTTTATTATTTTTTAAAAAAAAGACTATAAATCTTTCATTTCTTTAACAGCTTCACAATTGTTCATGAAATCTTCTTTCATTTTTTCAATTTCCTCTTCAGATTTTCCTTCTTCCATCTTGTCTCCAATAGCTTTACACTCTTTTTCTTTAGCTTCAAATTCTTTCATGATAGCATCTTTTTCAGATTCATCTGCATCTTTCATTTTTTTTCCAATCTCAACCATTTCTGTTACACATCCACACATGTCAGCTCCTCCACAAGAAGTCATTCCTAAA
>CAWUIK010000029.1:0-32086 GCA_963922585.1 uncultured Flavobacteriales bacterium
TATTGCCAATCACAACCCCAAATGTTTCTCAAACCAATCATCAAATGTTCGTTGATAAGATCTTTGAGTTGTAAAACCTCCTTTTTTGAAGGTACTTTTCCTTTTTCTAAACCTTGCAAATACAAGTTGTTATTAGAAACATTCCAACTTCTCGAAACGCCATCAAAGGAATGTGCTGAAGGACCAACACCTAAATATTTTTTGGATTGCCAATAGGAAGTATTGTGCTTGGAAAAACAGCCTTCTTTTCCAAAATTTGAAATTTCATAATGCACATAATCATTGGCTTTCAACATTTCTTGAAGCACATTAAAATTTCGCTCTCCTTGAGCATCGTCTAATTTTGGAGATTTTTTGTTTTCTATTTGATGATGCAAAACGGTTTTTTCTTCCACAGTGAGATTATAAGCCGAAATATGCGGAATCCCTAAAGCCAAAGTTTTCTGAATATTCTCTTTCCACTCTTCGTCTGTCATTTGTGGAATACCATAAATTAAATCAATAGTAATGTTTTGAAAACCTATCTCTTTTGCCCATTGTAAACATTGCCAACTCTCTTGGGCGTTGTGTGCTCGATTCATCCATTGAAGATGCGCATCAAAAAAACTTTGAACACCAATACTCAGTCTATTGATGCCCAATGAAAATAGTTCTTCTAATTTTGATTTGGATAAATCATCAGGATTGGCTTCTAATGTAATTTCTGAATTGCTTTCTACATGAAAATTAGCATTGATGGTATTTAAAATCTGTTGCAATTGCGCTTTTGTCAACAAACTAGGTGTGCCACCACCAAAATATATCGTTTGTATGGGTTCATTTTGCAAATACGCTTTTCTAAACTCCAACTCTTTGCTAATAGCATTTACGATAGCTTGTTGATGCTGTAAGGAAGTAGAAAAATGAAAGTCGCAATAGTGACAAGCTTTTTTACAGAAAGGAATATGAATATAAATACCTGCCAATTGATGTTGTTTTTTTGAATGATGTAAAAGTAATCAATCCATTGAACAATTAAAAAAAGATTACCTTTGCTTCACAAAAATAGGCATATCAAAACAACTTTTTACATAGCGCGCAGGTATTTTTTTTCTAAAAAATCTCAAAGTGTCATCAACATCACTTCTGCTATTTCTGTTTTGGGAATTTTCATCAGCACTGCTGCAATGATTATAGTATTAAGTGGTTTCAACGGTATCGAAGATTTAGTAAAAACCCTTTATAACTCTTTTGATGGAGATATTGAGGTAATGCCAGCGCAAGGAAAAACCTTCAGTGAAAATAAAATAAATTTCGAAAAATTAAATGCCATAGAGGGAGTTGCATTGGTTTACCCCGTGATTGAAGAAATTACAATGGTAAAACACGATGAACAATATGTATTTGCCACGATGAAAGGAGTTGGAGAAGATTTTTTTAAATCAGATTTAATTTCAAGTAATATTATCGAAGGAAAAGCAGCGCCAGATTTAAATGAAATTAATGCTGCTTTTATCGGATATGGAATTCAAGCCAAATTGCAAGTTCCTGTTGAAGAAATTTATGACAACAGGATAATTGTGTATGGATTGCTCCGAACAGAAAAATTGACCAAAACCAATCAAAAGGCATTCAAGCCAATGAATAATTTTGTAAAAGGGGTTTTTTCTATCAATCCAGAATTTGACAACCAATATTACATTGTTCCAATTGAATTTGCTCAAGAATTGCTCGAATACGAAGACAATCTCACCAAAATTGAATTTGTGTTAGAGGAAAATGTTGACGAATGGATAGTTAAGGATGCCATTCTAAAAGAATTGGGAGATAACTTTATCGCTAAAACAAGGTACGAACAAAACGAACTCATTTTCAAAACCAATGAAACAGAAAAATGGATGGTTTTTTTGATTTTAGGTTTCATCATGCTCATTTCTACTTTTAATATCATAGCTTCTTTGACCATGTTGATTCTTGACAAAAAGAAAGACATCAAAACCTTAATAAGTTTGGGTGCAACCAACAAAATGATCAAGCAAATTTTTGTGCTCGAAGGCTTAATGATAAACTTTTTTGGAGCAGCCTTAGGTGCTATCGTAGGATTTGCTGTGTGTTGGGCTCAAATAGAATTCAACCTCATTACACTCGAAAACAGCATCGTTGATTACTGGCCTGTAATCATAAAATGGTCGGACATCTTTTTGATTTTTGGAACTGTTTTTACCATTGGGGTTTTATCTTCCTACTTACCTGTAAATTTTCTTGTAAAAAGACATTTTAAAGCACTTTGGCAGAAATAAGGGAACTTTTTCCATTTTTTATTGTAGGGTTAAACATTTTTTATAACTTTGAAAAAATTTATAAAAAATAAATGAAGAATTTTGTACTATTTACTTTTCTAATTTTTGTTCTGTCATCTTGCGTAACAACAAGTAGAACTGTTCGAACCGCTGCAAGACAAATCAATGCTAGTGGAAGCAATATTGTACAAAAACCTTTGATAGGTGACGTTAAAGTTGATTTAACAAAAAAAATATCTGCTACCATTACTGTTCCTGCGGCAAAAGCAACCAATGCTAAAGAACAAGCAAATCAACTGGCTTTAGATCAAAACAACTTTGATATTATGATTGACCCTGTATATGACATTACATATTCTGGGGCAAATGCTAATGTAACTGTAATAGGTTACGGAGCAAAATATACCAATATTGAAACTGCTTCTGAAAGTGATGTCCAGGTATTGTATGATTACAATATGAAAAAATGGCTCAAAGAAATGGAGCAAAACGGAGGTCAGTTTTCTACTGGTCCTGATGGAGATTTTTATTTGTTTATTGTGAATGATATAAACACCAAATTTAAAAATAGAAACATGCCGGAATTTATTGAAGTTTCAGCAATAAATCAAGATATTTATAAGTCCTATAAAGGTATAGATAAAAATGCAAGCTTATCAAAAGAGCAAAACTTAGAATTTATGTGGCTTTTACAATATGACATTCAAAATTACAAACTTTTAAAAAAGGGAAAAAGTCCTCTAAATTATTCAAGAGAGGATCATGTTGAAAAGATGAAAAAAGCTCAAAAAGCAGCAAAAGCAGTTCTATTAGTTGAAGGACTTTTACTAGTGATTATTCTCATTGGAGTAGCTGCAGGTTAAACGAAATATTTTAAAATTCAAATTAATAAAAATAAAGGAAACATGAAAAAATTAATTGTATTACTTATAGGAGGAACAATATTAATGAGTTCTTGTGCTGTATCAACAAATGCCAGAATTACAACATCTAGATCAATTAATGCTAGCCATCAAAATGTGGTAATTAAACCATTAGTTGCTGAAGTAAAGGTAGACATCAACAAAAAAATTACAGGTACTGCAACTGTAAAAAATGGTAACGTAGAACAAGCTAAAGAATTAGCAAAATGGAATGCTTTAGAAACTAGTGGCGCAGATATTATTATTGACCCAGTTTTTGATGTTACAATTTCTACAATGACAGTAACTGCAACTGTATCTGGTTTTCACGGAAAATACATCTCAATAGAAACTGTAAAGGATGAAGATTTGGAAAAATTAGAAAAATATCAAGTTTCTAGTGGGAAAAAAGAAGCTTCGGTTGTAAATAAACTAAACAAATTAAAAACTACAGATTAATCCTATTTATAGAAATTAATCTTCATTAAGATATAAAAAGACTAATCGGTTTTGATACTGTATTAGTCTTTTTTTTATTTTAGCGTAAATGATAGAAACAATTAAATATATTAAGATAGTATCTCTTCTGTTGATTTGTAATCTGTTTTTTTCGCAATCATTGGATGATTTCATACAAAGAAGTGACAATTTTACTGAAAATGAAGACTATACCTCTGCTCTTAATGAACTCAATTTAGCCAATAAAGTTTGTAATAATGAGTATGAAAGAGCTCTGGTGTACAGCCGAAAAGGGTATCTATTTCATATTCAAAACAAGACAAAAGAAGCTTTAGAAAACTATTTATTTTCAGAGTTAAAATTTAAAGAGAGTGATACTCTAAATGAAAATTTTGCTCAAATGCTTTCTTCTATTTCAATTCTTTATGAAAACAACAAAGAACTTGATATATCAGAGAATTATTTAATTCGTGCTATTTCTATTTATGAAAACATTGGCGTTTTGCCCGAAACCTACTCTTTCTTAATATCCTCCTTAGCAGACATTTATTTTAAACAAAAAGATTTTGGTGTCGCTGAACCTTTATACATTCAAGCATTACAAATAATTGAAAAAAACAGATTGAGTCATGATGAAAATTACCTCAACATACTAATTCGCCTAGGGGCAATTTATACTCAAAGTAAAGACTTTAAACTCGCAGAACAAGTGCTAGTAGAAGCTTATGACTTTAGGACTTTACTTTCAATAAAACAACAATTTGTTCTATATTTTGGTCTTGGAGCAATTGAAGAAAATAATGGATATTATATAAACGCTGCAAAATTTTTTCAAGAAGCATTAAACTCTATTAAAAGTTTAGAATTTAAAGATACAAGTAAGCAGGAAACCATTTATAAACTTGCTTACAATAATTATAAATCAAATAATCACAAAGCCGCAGAAGGAATACTCAACGATTTAATTTACCAATTTGAAAAATATCAAATTGATAATGAAATAAAGGTTAAATCTTATCTGCTAAAAGCAAATATATTTCAATTTAATGGAGATTTAAAACAAGTCTTATCTTTCATACAAAAGAGTAAAAATATAATAGCTAAATTATCCTATACATCAAACGAGTCTATTGCTGAAATACACAATGAAATTGGTGTTCTTTATTTTAATTTAGGTAAAGTTATTGATGCTAAAAAAGAATACGAAAAAGCATCGGACATCTATACCTTGTTGCAAGTAAATAAATATTACTTCAGTGAAGTGATTATTAATCTCAGTAAAACCTATTTGGAGTTAGGTGAATTAGATGCCGCTGAAAACTTGTTATATCCTTTGTTAGAAGACTTTGAAGAAGAAAACAAACTTCAAATGAAATATGTAGTTTTACTTCAAACACTTGGAGATATCTACATTGAAAAATCACAATATCAAAAAGCGGAGATATTGTTATTAGAATCAGGTGAAATTCTAGAATTGATTTCCGGAAAGCAAAGTTTTGAATATGCCCTTTTTTTAAACAGAATTGGAGGTTTTTATTATGCCATAGGAGATTTTGAAAGAGCAGCATTGTCTTTAATCAACTCTTTGGAAATAACTGAAAAAACTAAAACAATTAAAAGTATAGAATATGCTACCGCACTTAATAATTTAGCTTTACTTTTTATCGATATCGAAGATTATGAAGAAGCAATCAGTAAACTTAAGCAGAGTTGTGCTATTGAAAAAGAAATGCTTGGAAGTTCACATTATTCATATGCTACTAGTTTACATAATCTAGGTAATACTTTCTTTAAAAACAATGAAACCGATTCTGCATTAATTCACTTCAATAAAGCACTCAATATATTCAAATCTAGTTTTGGTGAAAACAACATCAATTACAATCGTTCTTTAGCAAAAATATGTGAAGTTAAATTTTTTCAAAATACATTAAATTCACAAACTATTTTTCAACTTGAAAATGCAATAAAAATTTTTGAAAAAACTTATGGAAGTCAAAATTTAGAAACAATTCATTATCAAGTTTTACTGGCAAATATTTACCAAAAAAATAAAAATGTCGAAACAGCTTTTAATTTATTACAAAAAGCCATAAACGCACTTGATAATAACAAAACTTTATTTAACAGTTTTTTCTCCGAAAGCGAAAAACAAAAGTATTTTAATAAAATTCAACCTTATTATGATCAATTTTATTCATTTCTTATCGCTAATAATGAATTAAACCCAAAATACAGAGAGGTATTATATAACCAAGTCTTAAAAGACAAAGGATTGCTACTTGAATCTTCTTTAGAAATAAGAAAAAAAGTTACCCAATCAAATAATGATGAAATAAAGTATTTATACTCTTCTTTAATTGCTATTAATAAACAAATTGGCGAAAACCTTTCTATTCCCGAAGAAAACAGAACAGAATCCATTGAAGAGCTTAAGAACAAATCAAGAAATATTGAAAAAGAACTATTGACCTATTTGAATGTTGAAAAACCTACTTATGATTGGAAAAAATTAAAACTAAAACTCAAAGAAGATGAAGCAATTATTGAGTACTTATCGTTTCAAGATAATGAAATTCAAAAACTTTATGGTTTAATTATAACTCCTAATTCCTCACATCCAAAAATTGTTTATTTATGTGAGTCAAAACCTATAGAAGAACTATTGGGAATTGGGAATATTGACCTTGGCGTTATTGAAAAGGCTTATGGAAACTTATCTAATCCAAATGAAACATTATATAATTCTATTTGGATGCCAACCGATACAATTTTAAGTAAGTTTAAGACAATTTATTATTCTCCAAACGGAATTTTGAATAGAATAGCTTTCCACGCAATTCGAAACCCTAAAGGCGAATATCTTATTCAAAAACATAAGTTAATCCAATTATACTCTAGTCGATCTGTATTAGGTGATATGGCATATAACTTAACTCCCAATAGCAATGTTTTACTTTTTGGAGGTATTGCTTATGACGACTTAAATGAAGAAGGAATTGGTTGGAGTTATTTATCTGGAACAAAAAATGAAGTTAATTCTTTGAAATCAATATTAAAAAATAAGTATAATACTACTTTTTTTGTTGATAAAGAAGCGTCTGAAGAAAACTTCAAATCTCTAGCTCACAATCAACAAATAATTCATTTGGCAACACATGGGTTTTTCTTTCCAGACCCTAAAATCATTGCTAAAGAAGTTATGTTTAGCACTAAAGAGGTAGAAACCATTGAGTTTAGAGGTACAAAAGCTACAAAATCGAACAGTTTTGTTTCTAGTGAAAACCCAATGATACGTTCTGGATTGGTATTAGCAAGGGCAAACAATCTTTGGTCTGAAAGTAAAATCACATATCGAGAAGATGGGTTGCTTACTGCATATGAAGTAGCGAATTTAGATTTAAATCAAACTGAATTAGTGGTGCTTTCTGCATGTGAAACAGGGTTAGGTGATATAGCAGGTAATGAAGGAGTATATGGACTTCAAAGAGCGTTTAAACTCGCTGGTTCTAAAAATATTATCATAACACTTTGGCAAATTCCTGATAAAGAATCTGACGAATTTATGCAACTGTTTTACACGCATTTATTAAAAACAAAATCAATTCGAGAAGCATTTTATACTACTCAAATGGAGTTTAGTGAAGGAAAACCTCCATATTATTGGGGCGCTTTTACTTTGGTTGAATAGTAGTGAGTTTTTTATCACAAAGTTAAATCTTATACCTCATTTTTGAATTTGCATTATTGTAAGAAGCAAATAACTTTTCATTGTTTTAAGAAAAAAACTACTTTTGTAATATTGTATAATATATAAGTCATTTATTAAAATGAAAAATCTACTACTATTTATAATTTTTCTATTTTCAGCACAAACTCATTTTTCTCAATCATCAGATTCTCAAAATAAAACCCACATTTTAATTCCTCCAATTTATCAAAACTTAAAAGATTTTTCTGAAGGACTAGCGCCTGTCAAAAAAGATGGAAAATGGGGATTTGTAGATAAATATGGTGTAATTGTCATTGAATTCAAATATCAGGACGCAGAAGTGTTTTCTGAAGGGCTAGCAGGAGTAAAACTTTCCGGAAATTGGGGGTTTATAGATGCTAAAGGACAGTTAATTATTCCACATAGATTCAAAGAAGTAAAAGAATTTAAAGAAGGTATAGCAGCAGTAAACAAAAATGGCTTTTGGGGTGGAATCAATACCAAAGGTGATGAAGTTATTCCATTCGATTATGATGAAATTCATAGTTTTTCAGAAGGTTTAGCAGTTGTAGTAAAAGGCGAGTATTATCAAGAAGCAGGTAAAGTTTACAAAGAAGGAGAAAAACATAGTTTTGTCAACAAATTAGGTAAAGAAACGATAATGATGTTTGAACGAAAAGTAATGCCTTTTCAAGAAGATCTTGCACCTGTAAAAGAAGGAAATCAATGGGGTTTTATCGATAGAAATAAAAAAATTGGTGGTATCCCAACTCAGTTCGATACAGTAAGTCAATTTTCTGAAAGTTATGCCGCTGTCAAAACAAGAGGAAGATGGGGTTTTATCAATAAAAAAGGACAATATATTATCGAACCTAATTATGTGTGCTGGAAACTTTTCTGAAGGTTTAGTTAATGTAAAAAAAAAGCAATAAGTGTGGATATATTGATGCGTCAGGTAATACGAAAATAGAATTTACTTATGATAGTACAGCAGCATTTTCAGAAGAATTAGCTTTGGTAAAAATGAATGATAAGTTTGGATTTATAAGCAAATCCAATGAAAAATTAATCCCCATAAAGTATGAACAAGCAAGGTCATTTTCGAATGGTGCCGCAGCTTTTAAAACAAATGGAAAATGGGGGTTTATTACACTAAACTCTAAAAAACCTAAACCCATTCAAGGAAAACTAACTTACGATTTAAATGGTAAACAAAAACCACTTGCAAATGCTATCGTTAAACTTGCTAATCATTCGGATTCTAGTATAACAGATCAAAATGGAGTATTTATACTTAAAGCATTGGAATTTAATGAAAATACAACACTTACAGTTATCCCAAAAAATAATGAGAAAAAAGTAGTTTTATATTCTATAGAAAATGAAAAAATAGGAAATTTAACTGAAAAAGACGTGTCTAGTTTTGAATATAAATTTCTTAAAAGCGATATCCCCAAATTAATTGTCCCTGAAGAAGAAGAGGTGACTATGATTTTTAAAGGAAAATTATTAACCACTGTAAAAGGTAAAAAAATACCCCTTTCCAACGTAAAAGTAAAATTTTCTCATAGTGAAGAATCAACCACTACAGACCAAAATGGTGATTTTACACTTACGACTGAAAACTACATTGAAGAAGCAACGCTTCAAGTTGAAACCTCCGATAAAGTAGCCGATGTAATTGTGGCAAATCACTTAGGAAAAGAAATTGCACCAATGAATTTAATTACAAAAGAACAATTCGAGTACAAATTCTTAAAAAGTGAATACCCCAAAATGCTTGTCCCAGAGGAGGAAGAGGTATCTCCTGTTTTCAGAGGAAAGTTACTTACAGAAAAAAACAATGTTCTATCACCCATCGCCAATGCGACAATTCAATTTTCTAATGGAAAAGAAAAAGTTATTTCAGATGAATATGGAGATTTTGAGCTAAAGACTTATGGAATTGAAAGCGAAATGATACTTAAAGTTGTAACTAAAGCAGATGTTTCAAACGTTATTATCACAACGCAAGGAGGAAAAGAAATTGGAAAAATGACTTCAACTAAAGAAAAAAGTTTTGAATATAAATTTCTAAAAGAAGACTTAAATATTTTACTTCAAACTGAAATTGAAGAAGATGTAGAAATGGCTTTTAGGAATGCAGATAAATCCGGAGACCTTATCATTTCTCAGCCTATTCATTATGCTTTTGGTAAGTATGAACTTGAAGCGTCATCTTATAATACATTGGATAAAATTGTAAAAATATTGAACGAGAACCCTAAAGTAAAATTAGAAGTGATTTCTCACACTGATGCTTCAGGTACTGATTCATTTAATATGATACTTTCAAACAAACGCGCTGAAACAGTTGTTAAATATTTAACTTCCAATGGGGTAAACAAGAAACGCCTTTCGTCTATTGGCAAAGGAGAAACAGAAATTAGAAATAGATGTGTAGATAATGTAAATTGTTCAGAAAAAGAACATGAGTTCAATAGGCGAACTGAATTTAAGTTTATTATGAACTAACCCGAATTATTCACAAGTTTCCTATTACAAAGCCAAACTATCTGCCACCTTTGGAAATGCTCAAAATTTTTTACACCCAAAATTGGGGATGCAATTCCGAGCATAAAAAATCTCTGTGCTTCCCAAATCTATTGATATTTTGACTTTTCATAACGAAAACTCATTAATAAACCGGGTTTAAAAAACCTCCCAAGAAAAATGATCTTGAGAGGTTAATGTTTTATCTTGTTTGATATGTGATTTGATTCTATTTTTAGTCTTTTCATTTATCTCTGTTTATTGGTTAATAGCTGTTAATGTCTGATCTAGTCTTCTTTTTTCTTTTTCCATAGCAGAAGCAAGTGGTATTCTTTCCAAATTGTCGAAGGCAATAATCTCTGCATCTTCGAAACCAAATTCTTGCATCATTTTCAAAATATCCTTTACATCGTTTGCAGAAAGGAATTTTCCAAAAGTATATCTGTAATAACCTTTGTCTGTAACTGTTTCTTGAATAAGCTTCGGGAAATCGAAGAATAAATTCACGTCTTTTTCTGTGTAAACTCCAATTTGAACAGTGTAGTAAAAATCTTCTCTTTGTACCTTTTGAAGTGCTAGTTCCATTTCTTCTATAGACATAGATTGATACTGAGAAACATTGAAATCTTGTTCATTTCTGTTGTCCAACAAAACGAAAGCGTCTTCTAAAGTTATTTTTTGAAAATTAAAATACGCTTCAATAATTGTTTTGGAATATCCCATGTCTTCCAAATTATATTGTGCTTTCATTGCTTTTAGATAGCAATCATATTTTCCAACGGTTGTGGCACTAGATTGTGTTCTTACTGGTTGGAAGTTTTTCTAAATCGTCTACATTTATTGAAGTAAATGGCATTTTAATCTTGATTCTGAATTCTAGCCCGTTGGCAAAAATTACAAGGTTCATCATTGAAATAATAATAAAAATGATGGTGGCTTTTAGGTCGAGAGTTTTCATGGCTTTAGGTTTTAGATTGTGAATAATTCAATATTTTTTTTGCTGATAATACATCAGTTAAAAAGTTTAATTATTTAAAGCTTTTGTTTTCGAAAACGGCCTCAATGGTTGTAGTAAATATTTCTTATTCACTACAACTATCTTAACACAAAATCGATTATTTTGGTTACAAGAAAAACGAAAATGAAAATGATTTTAGATGTGGAAAACTTTGTTTTATTTTAGTCAAAAAAACGAAACAATATTTTACAAAACTGAGTAACAAAATCTTAAAATGTGTTTTAAACTTTGGGGCACACATACTGATTGTTAATAAAAATGGAATAATATTTTAAAAACTAACAATAAGAAGCAGTGAAACAAAATTATGTTTTACAAATGCTTCGATAAGCAAATGAAAAAGTCATTCCAAAAATAGCAGAAAATCCTAGTAAGCTCTTTCGTTTACACCATCCACGTAATTTACGTAAGCTTTATTGACCACTCTTATACCTCCTGGCGTAGGGTAATTTCCGCTAAAGTACCAATCTCCATTATTATTTGGACAAGCTTTATGCAACCCTTCAATGGTTTGATAGATGATTTTTACATCCGCTTTTACGTCTTCGTGTTTTAGCAAAACAGAAATTTCATCTGAGATTTCATCAGCAGTGAATGGTTCATAAATCTCTTTCACACAATTAATCATTTGTTCTTTGGGTAACTCCAATTGCGCTTTACACTTTTTATAAACTTCCTGAATCAATTGAGATTTACCATTTTTATGAAGCAGACTAATCGCTGCTTGGAATGCTATGAAATCGCCCATTTTTGCCATATCGATTCCATAACAATCAGGATATCTAATTTGAGGTGCACTTGATACAATTACAATAGATTTTGGATCCAATCTATCTAAAATTCTCAATACACTTTGTTTGAGTGTAGTTCCTCTTACAATACTATCATCCAAAACAACAATATTGTCTTGATTTCTTTTGATGGAGTCATAAGTAATATCATATACATGGGCCACCATATCATCTCTAGCATCGTCTTGAGTAATAAAAGTTCTCAATTTAGCATCTTTTACCATTATTTTCTCAAGACGGGTTCTAATTCCTAAAATCTCTTTGATTTGTTCACTAGTAGCAGAGTCTCCCAAAGCCTTTATTTTCTTCACTTTTACGGTGTCTAAATAATCTTCTGTAGCCTTGAGCATTCCATAAAATGCAGTTTCAGCAGTGTTTGGAATAAAAGAGAAAACGGTGTTTCTTAAATCATAGTCTATTGCCTCCAGTACTTTTGGCGTTACCGAACGACCTAATTCTAATCTTTCTTGGTAAATATCTTTGTCGGTTCCTCTAGAAAAATAAATTCTTTCGAAAGAACAAGGTGTCTTTTTCAAAGGCTCTTTCACCAAAACTTGCTCTGCATCTCCAACTTTAGGAATAATCAAAGCATGTCCAGGATTGATTTCTTGAATATCTTCCCACTTCAAGTTGAAAGCAGTTTGGATGACTGGTCTTTCTGATGCTACAACTACAATATCTTCATCTTCATAAAAAAATGCTGGTCTAATTCCTGAAGGATCTCTCAACACAAAAGCGTCACCATGACCTATCAAGCCTGCCATAGCATAACCTCCATCCCAATCAACAGCCGAATTTTGTAAAATACTTTGAATATTGATGTTTTTAGCAATCATACTAGAAATTTCTTGGTAGGAATAGCCAAGCGCTTTGTATTTTGCAAACAATCGTTCATTTTCTTCATCTAAATAATGCCCTATTTTTTCCAAAATAGTAACCGTATCGGATTTTTCTTTGGGATGTTGCCCAATTTCTACCAAAAGACCAAACAATTCATCCACATTGGTCATATTGAAGTTTCCTGCTACAACCAAATTTTTGGTCATCCAGTTATTTTGACGTAAAAACGGATGACAATTTTCAACACTGTTTTTACCGTAAGTTCCATATCTTAGATGTCCTAGAAAAAGTTCGCCAGTAAAAGCAACATTTTGTTTGAGCCATTCCGTATCTTTTAATTTTTCTGGAGCATTGATTTCTAGGTCTTTAAACCTTTTGGTAACGTAATCAAATAAATCCTGAATGGGTTTTTGATCTACACTCCTGTGTCTGCTAATATAACGAGTTCCAGGCGCCATGTCAAACTTGATATTTGCCAAGCCTGCACCATCTTGTCCCCTATTGTGTTGTTTCTCCATAAGGAGATACATTTTGTTTACTGCCCAAAATGAGGTGCCGTATTTTTCTAGGTAATAATGAAGCGGTTTCTTCAATTTTAGAAGAGCTATACCGCATTCGTGTTGAATAAAATCACTCATGCTGCAAAGGTAAAATTTGTTTTGTTATGAGTGATTAACTATGGTGAGTTTTTTATACTTAAAAAGAAAAGTCGCTTAAAAGCCAACTATGAAATTATACACCCAAAAACTAAACTTTATGTAAACCAAAATCATCAGACCTCAAACAACTAATCACTAAAAATTAATTCAACTTCTGATACGTTTTCCACCATAAGTCTGGAATATGACCTTCCACAGCGTCTTTATAATCTTGATAATTACACGGAACTAAATGGTGTCTTTCGAATTTCAAAACTTGATCAGGAGGATAAGGCACATCCATCCACCATCTGTCGCTTTTATCGCTTTTGAAGAAAACTAATTCGTGGTCTGTATTTTCTACATGAATTCTATATTTCGTATAATTTTCTTTTGTACCTATAGGATAATCCTTTTTTCTTGAGCAGTAACCATCTATCACACACCACAACATTTGTGAGACCAGCATTGCACTTGCGTGATTAAAATCGTTGCTTGGCAAATATTCATAGATGCCAATACTTGAAAGTTTATCGCTCATTCCAGCATATCTCATCATTTGACAAATTTCTTCACCATAAAATCCGTTCGGACCAGACTGTGCTTTTCCATTCAATTCACTTTTTCGAATTGCTCCCACATCCACACTCAAAATGTCAGCATTTCTTATAATGGATTCGCTATGAGTAATATTTCCTTGTATTTCTCCTAGCCTATAAATATCAAAAAACAAATCTTCCATTAATTTTTTGGTAGTTGGCGAAACAAAATAAGTCTGATAACCTATACTGCTATAATTGAATAAAAAATTTGGCTTGTGAAGAATGATTTTTGACAAAAAGTTTTTATTAGAAATTGGATCGGCATCATCTCCCATATCGATATTATCATCGATTACAGCAAGATTTACGGTTTGTTCTAATTTTTCATATGCTAAATAATTGGCAAAAGTTAAATCTTGACTCCCTCCCAATATTATGGAAAAAACACCTTTTTTATTAAGTTCTTGAATCACATCTGCAACAGCATAGTAAGTGTCTTTCAACTCTGCTCCTTGATTGATATTCCCTAAATCAACTATTTTCAAATCTTTTTGATGATGAAATAATTTATAAAAAGACCTTCTAATGACATCAGGACCTGCGTTGAAATTATTTTCTTTAGCACCTCTAGACTCTAACACTCCAAAGATAGCAATTTGAGCCCCATTTATATCTGGAAAGCCAGTTTCATCATGAAAATCAGTGAAATACCCTAAGGTATCTTTTTCAAAAGGTTTCCTTAAAGAAGTTAAAGGTTGAAAATATATATCTAAATTCATATGGCATTTGTTATTTTGCTCTTAAAGCAATACAAAAATGCATAAATCTCTTGATGTGATTTGATTTTTAAAAATCATTTGCCCACAAATGGATGTTTATTTAGTTTTTGATTCGTTAAAGGTTGAAAGTTTCTTTGTCATATCGAGTAACCACTTTTATTTAAACAGCATAAGTTAAAATGTCAGTCAAATTAACTCCTCCTTTGGAAGGTGATTAGGGGGGAGGAAATTTTCTCCCGAAAAACTCGCTGATTTTCGCTGATTTATTCTGCGTACATCTACGGAATCTGCAGAATCTGCAGGAAATATTTTGTCATATTGTTTTCTTATATCGAATCGAAGAAACAGACCGATAGGGTCAGTTCGAGCGGAGATATCTGTAATTTTGATGTGATTATTTAGTTTCTAGACTTCTCCATTTCAGTCGAAGTGACAAGGTATTTTCTTTGTCATATCGACCAGAACGGATATATCTGTAAATGTATTTGGTTGTATTGAAGATGTCGTAATTTTTAATACAACTCATTTTAAATGTTTTAGGAATTAAAACGAATTTTCAAATTTTATATTAAAATATCACATTAATTCAGCAACAAAATTTATCATTTTTTGGAATCCATTTATTTAAATAATTTCTACCTTTGTTGATTGTATATACAATCTAAAATAGATGGATAAATTTTCTTATATGTCAAATGCTGAAGTGAATGCAATTGACGAACTTTACAAACAATACCTTCAAGATAATAATGCTGTTGAAGAGGGTTGGAGAACTTTTTTTGAAGGATTTGAATTTGCCAGAAAAAACTTCGATGAAGAAACAAGAGGAGCCATTCCAGAAAATGTTCAAAAAGAATTCAAAGTAATCAATCTTATTAACGCTTATCGCTCAAGAGGTCATTTGTTTACTAAAACAAATCCAGTAAGAGAGCGAAGAAAGTATGAACCTAATCTTGATTTGACAAATTTCGGACTAGCATCATCTGATTTAGAAACTGTTTTTCAAGCAGGAGAAGAGATCGGAATAGGAGCAGCCACTTTGAAAGATATTGTAGCGCACTTAGAAGCTACTTATTGCGATGCCATTGGTATAGAATATCAATACATTAGAGAGGCTGAAAGATTACTTTGGCTGAGAAACAATATTGAACTCAAAAACAGACCTAAATTTGATACAAATAGAAAAAAACACATTCTTCATAAATTAAATCAAGCGAGTGTTTTTGAACAGTTCTTACATAAAAAATTCGTGGGTCAAAAACGTTTTTCTCTTGAAGGAGGCGAAACTTTGATTCCTGCACTTGATGCTTTGATTGAAAAAGGAGCGGAATTGGGCGCCAAAGAATTTGTAGTTGGGATGGCCCACAGAGGAAGATTGAACGTTTTGGCAAATATTTTTAATAAAACTTATGATAAAATATTCTCTGAATTTGAGGGGAAAGAATATGAAGATGTTTTATTTGATGGTGATGTTAAATATCATTTAGGATATTCATGTTATCAAAAAACGGATAACGGAAAGGAAATCAAAATGACTTTGACGCCAAACCCTTCACATTTAGAAACTGTAAATCCTGTTGTAGAGGGAATCACAAGAGCGAAAATTGATCACGTTTTAGACGGAAATGAAAAAGCAATCGTTCCTATTTTAATTCACGGTGATGCTGCAATTGCTGGTCAAGGAATAGTGTATGAAGTAATACAAATGGCTCAGTTGGATGGTTATAGAGCAGGAGGAACAATTCATATTGTTGTAAACAACCAAGTTGGGTTTACAACCAATTATTTAGACGCTCGTTCATCTACCTACTGTACAGATGTTGCAAAAACTACTTTGTGCCCAGTTTTTCACGTGAATGGTGATGATGCTGAAGCTGTAGTTCAAACTGTAGAAATAGCAATGGCCTACAGACAACAATTTGGAAGAGATGTTTTTATTGATTTGTTGTGCTACAGAAAATATGGACACAACGAGGGTGATGAGCCTAAATTCACACAACCTAAATTATACAATATCATTTCAAAACACCCAAATCCTCGTGTGATTTATCTTAATCAATTGATTGCTGAAGGAGTCATGACCAAGGATGAAGGTGCTCAAATGGAAAAATTGCTTGATGATAATCTTCAAGATAGACTAGAAGATGCAAAGCAAATAGAAAAAGCACAAATAACCGATTTCTTGGAAGAAGAATGGGGGAAATTTAGAACTGCTATAGATGAAGATTTTGAAAAATCTCCTGATACTGCTGTTGCTAAAGAAAAGTTGATTGAACTTGGAACAAAATTATCTACACTACCTGAAGGAAAAAAATACTTTAGAAAGATTGTAAAGTTATTCCAAGATAGATTAGACATGATATCCAACAACAGTTTGGATTGGGGAATGGGAGAAATGTTGGCTTATGCTACCTTATTGTCTGAGGGACATAGTGTAAGAATTTCAGGACAAGATGTTGAAAGAGGAACTTTTTCTCATAGGCATGCTGTTGTAAAAACAGAAGATACTGAAGAAGAGGTAATCACTCTTAATTTATTACAAGAAAATCAAGGAAGGTTTGATATTTACAACTCATTACTTTCTGAGTATGGTGTATTAGGTTTCGACTATGGTTATGCATTTGCTTCACCCAACGGGTTAACAATTTGGGAAGCACAATTTGGAGATTTCAATAATGGCGCTCAAATTATGATTGATCAATACATTGCTGCTGCCGAAGATAAGTGGCATACTCAAAATGGATTGGTAATGTTGTTGCCTCATGGTTATGAAGGTCAGGGTTCTGAACATTCTTCTGCAAGGTTGGAAAGATTCCTGCAACTATGTGGTGATTTGAATATTCAAGTAGCCAACTGTACTACACCTGCTAATTATTTTCATTTATTGAGAAGACAATTAAAAAGAGACTTTAGAAAACCATTGGTGGTCTTTACTCCTAAAAAATTATTACGTTACCCCAAAGCGGTTTCTACATTAGAGGAATTAGCATCTGGAAGTTTCCAAGAAGTGTTAGACGACTCTTCTGTCAATGCAAAAGATGTTGATACAGTAATCTTATGTAGCGGTAAATTCTACTACGACTTGTTGGAAAGAAAAGAACAAGAAGGAACAGGTGAAAACATAGCCTTGGTAAGATTAGAGCAATTGTATCCATTGCCCAAAACACAATTAGATGCTATAGTTGAAAAATATGGAAAAAATGCAAAATATATCTGGGCTCAAGAAGAACCAGAAAATATGGGAGCTTGGTCATATATTTTGAGAAAATGGAGAACCGTTGAATTGGATGTTATAGCAAGATGGGAATCTGCAAGTCCTGCTTCAGGTTCACCTGCTGTACACGCAAAAAGACACAATAGAATTATCAATGAAGTGATGCAGTTCGCAAAACAAAAAGTGAGTTAATATAATTAGAACTATTTAGAACAAAAATAATATGTCAATACTAGAAATGAAAGTCCCTTCTCCTGGGGAATCAATATCAGAAGTAGAAATAGCAGAATGGTTAGTTGCTGATGGTGATTATGTAGAAAAAGATCAAGCCATTGCTGAAGTAGATTCTGATAAAGCGACTTTAGAATTACCTGCTGAAGAATCAGGAATTATAACGCTCAAAGCAGAAGTTGGTGATGCTGTAAAAGTAGGTGCTGTAGTTTGTTTAATTGACACTTCTGCTGAAAGACCAGAAGGATCTACTCCAGTAGTAAAAACTGTAGAAGCGGCTCCTAAAGTAGAAGAAAAACCTAATCCAATGCCTGCAAAAGAGGCTGCTCCTGCAAAAACAGAAAATAAAAGCAACTATGCAACTGGTACACCATCCATTGCTGCAAGCAAAATTGCAAATGAAAATAATGTTCCGATTCAGAAAATTCAAGGAACAGGTAGAGATGGAAGAATTACAAAGCAAGATGTTGTAAGTGCAATGGCTGCTGGATTTGATGCATCTCCTACTCAAGGTTGGGGAGGAACAAGAGATACAGAGACATCAAAAATGTCGATGTTGAGAAGAAAAATTGCATCAAGATTGGTTTCTGTGAAAAATGAAACAGCCATGTTGACTACTTTCAACGAGTTGGATATGAAACCAATCATGGATTTGAGGAATAAATACAAAGATAAATTCCGTGAAATACATGGAGTAAATCTTGGCTTTATGTCTTTCTTTACAAAGGCGGTTACTGAAGCTTTAAATCTATTTCCACAAGTAAACTCAATGATAGATGGAGATCAAATGATTTCCCACAACTATGCAGATATAGGAATTGCAGTAAGTTCTCCTAAAGGTTTGATGGTGCCTGTAGTAAGAAATGCTGAGCAAATGACTTTGGCGCAGATAGAGGCAGAAATCAAACGTTTGGCAATTTTAGCAAGAGACGGTAAGATTTCAATCGAAGACATGACTGGTGGTACATTCACGATTACTAATGGAGGTGTTTTTGGAAGTATGTTGAGTACACCAATTATCAACCCACCACAATCGGCAATTTTAGGAATGCATAATATTGTTGAACGCCCTGTTGCAATCAATGGAAAAGTAGAAATAAGACCCATTATGTATTTAGCATTGTCTTATGACCACAGAATCATTGATGGAAAAGAATCGGTATCTTTCTTGGTTAAAGTTAAAGAAATGCTTGAGAATCCAACTAAAATGATTTTTGGCGCTAAAGAACCAGAAGAAGTGTTATTGAATTTGTAAAAAAACACAACTCTTTTTTAAATATTAGAATGCGAGTTACTGCCTAAGTGGTTTCTGGCATTTTTTTATGTATAAATTGAGGGATAAAATCACCTCACAAACTCGTAATCAAATTCTCTTTCAAGCGGAATACACATTTGGTCGTTGCAAACCATGTAATAGATTTTTCCTGAAACGCTGAATTTGTCTGAATATGGTTTTATAAGTTGTTTGAAAGTAGTGTTATTTTCGAAATATTTTACTTCAACTCCAAAAGCATCATCCATTTCTGTATGTCCAGTTTCTTCGATAATACCTCCTTCAGCTACCCAACCTTTGGATGGGTTGAATACAAACTCTGTAGGTAACGGTCCTTCATTGGGATTAGGCAAATGCACAGCATACAAATGCCATCCAGTATCAATTTTGGTATCCACAACTAAGGTATCACCAATGTTAGAAAAAGTAAAATGTACAGGATTTTCTTGTGAAAAAGAAAAAAAGTAAAAACTACTGAAAATAATTAATATTAAGAATTTCTTCATCTTTGTATTTGTCTTTTGTGAAGTAATTAACAACAAATTCCTAGCCAAAATATTTTTTAAATTTTAACGCTTGGATTAATTTCTATTTCAAAATCATAATCAACAGGAGGGTCGCAACCGATATCGTTGCAAAGCATATAGTTAACTTTTCCTTTAAGTAATATTTTCTCGTTAGTTTTGGGTTTTATTTTTTGAACAAAAAGTCCAGTATGTTCAAAATATAACAATTCTTCATCAGCCTCTTTGTCATACTTTTTCTTTACTAATGATTCGTTGATTTTGTCTATCAATTCATAATCTTCACTTGGCTCAAATGTAATATATGTAGGTAAAGGTCCAAACATATTATCATTGTAACAAGAATACGTTTTCCATCCAGGAGCCAAAGCAAAAGAAATAAAAACCATTTCTGCATCATAATGTATCTTCCAATGAATTTTTTCTCCTTCTTTAAAAACGTGAGCATCTGGATCTATCTCTACTTGGTATTTCTGATCGTGTATTTCCTTAGACGACAATTCTTGTTCAGAACAACTCATAAAAGAGAGTGAAACAAGCAATAACAATGAAAAACATTTAAATAGGGGGTTCATAGAATGCTAAATTACAAAACTTTTTTTACTTTAAAATTATTTAATTTCTATTTCGAAAGGTTCGTTCAAATTGATACATTTTCCATCATCACAAGCCATATAGTCAATTGTTCCTTTCAAAGTGTAAGGTAAATCTCCTTTGTATTCTATGGAATGTACAAATGTTGCTGTATTTTCGAATTGTAAAATTTCCATTTCCCAAACAGGATCATATACTTTATGTACATCTGGCTCATAAGAATCCTTAAAAACTATTAGTTTAGGGTTTTCATCAAATTGAAACCAAGTAGGTAATGGACCTTCCATACCATCCAGAAATTGAGAATACAAATGCCAACCCTTTTCAATATTGGCTTTCATTGTAACTTCATATTGATTATCTCCTAAAGGTTTTACAGTATAATTCCATTTTGCAGGTAGTATTTCTTCTACTACTACTGGAACTGCTTCTGCTGATTTAATTTCTTCAATATTTACTGCTCCTTTTTTAAGTTTTTCATAAGCATCTAATCCACACTTAAGCCAATCGGCATATTCATTCACATCAGGAGTATATCCTTTAGGGTTATTTAGTAAAAATCCATCAGGACTTAACAATACATAATATGGTTGTGAAATCTTATGAAAAGAAAGTTGTTCGAACGTAGTCCATTTATTACCTACAGTTATAATTTTTTGTTGTTTGAACTTGCCCCCTGAAATAGGTATTGGTACTTCTCCTTGATATTCTTTGGGTAATTCTTTGGTGTCGTCAACATATAATGAAATAAGAATATAATCATCATTAATTAAATCAAAAACAGGTTTCTGAGACCAAACATTATCTTCCATCCTTCTACAGTTTGAGCATGAATGCCCTGTAAAATCAAGTAATATGGGCTTCCCTGTAAGTTTAGCTTGTGCTAAACCATTTTCAAAATCATGATAACACTCAAATCCGTTAGGACATTCAAGTGGATATAACCAAGAATATCCAACAGGAGGTGCTACACCACTTAATAAATTTAACGATTGATATGAGTTGATTTTATCATTTATTCTAAAGCCAAAAGCAAAATATATAGCTAAAATAGCAAACCCAGAGGCTAATAAAATCCTAACTTTACTTAATTTCTTTATAGGAGAGTCGTGAGGAAATCTAATTACTCCAAATAAATAAAGAGATGTTCCTAAAGCACAAAGAATCCATATTGCTAGAAAAAGTTCATATTTTAGTATTCCCCAATGTTCAACTAAATCTGCTGTTGACAGAAATTTAAAAGCTAAAGCTACTTCAACAAATCCTAAAACAACTTTAACAGAATTCAACCATCCTCCTGATTGAGGAAGAGATTTTAAAAGTGAAGGGAAAGCAGCAAAAATGGTAAAAGGCAAACCTAAACCAACACCAAACCCCATCATTGCAATTGTGATTGGAAAAGGTCCTTTTGTAAGTGACCCCGCTAAAACAGTCCCGAGGAGAGGTCCCGTACAAGAAAAAGAAACTATTGCCAAAACCAAAGCCATAAAAACAATACCAAGAATTCCGCCCATATCTGATGCTTTGTCTGCTTTATTAGCCCAACTAGCAGGCAATCCTATCTCATAAAAGCCAAAAAATGAAAATGCAAAAACTAAAAATATTATAAAAAATATCACATTTAGAATTGCTCCTGCAGCTATTTCATTCAAAACTTTACCGTCTGCTCCAAAATAGAAAGGAATACTCAATGCCACATAGACACCTACGATAGAAAGCCCATAAAACAACGCTCTAAAGATTCCTGATTTATCGCTTCCTCCTTTCGTAAAAAAACTTACTGTAAGCGGAATCATAGGGAACACACACGGTGTTACTAATGAAACTAATCCTCCAAGTAATCCAAATACAAATAGCATCCAATAACTTTTGTCTTCATTATCAGATTCTCCACATTCGCTATTAATTGGAAGACTAAGATTTAAATTATCTAACTTTGGAATAATACTCAATGCATTGCTATCTGTTTTTATAACTACTTCTTTAATATTTTCATTTCCTGAAACTAAATCTACTTCAAACGTATAGTCTGTAGGTGGTAAACATTGCCCGTCTATGTCGTTGCATATCATGTAGTTTACATTTCCAGATATAGATGATGATTCTAAATTAAGTCTTTTTATTTTTTGGGTAAAAATGGCAATGTTGTCAAATTGAGTGATATCAGTTTTCCAAGTTTCATCATAGTAAGTTGTTGTTTTACTTTCAGAAGTCTCTCCAATTAACTCAAAATCTTTTCCTATTTCAAATGTTATCCAAGTGGGTAATGGACCTGCATCCATAGGTAAAAATTGAGAATATAAATGCCAATGAGCATCAATTTCACCAGTAATGATTACTTCAAACTCTTCATTCCCCAATGAATTTGAAGCAACAGACCATTTCATATGGTCGAATTGTCCAAAAGTTAAAATACTTTGAAACAATACTATTATAATCAAAAAAATCTTTTTCATCTATTCTATCTTGTATTTTCAATTCTCAAAATTAATCCTTTTATTCTTGTATTAAACAAATATTAATCTTTATAAATTGGAATCCTATTGTTTTGGGTTATCACTTTGTTCTTAGATGCTAGTGATTAGTCACAAACATCAAACTTAAAACCTTTTGCTATTAACTTTTCTAAAATAAAAGGTAATGCTTCCAACATTTTATGGCCACATTTTTCATTGTCGTGCATTACGATAATGCTTCCAGATTCTGTGTTATCAACTACATTATCAATTACTTTAGCAACTGAGATTTTGGGATCAAAATCACCACTTAATATATCCCACATGATAATTTTATATTCGTTCTTTAGTCTTGCAATTTGACTTCTTTTTGCTTTGCCATATGGCGGTCTGAATAGATTTGAATCTACTTGATCTTTGCATTTAGCAATATTATCGAAATAAACTTCATTAGATGTGCTCCACCCTTTTATATGATTAAATGAATGATTTCCTACTACATGACCTTCATCAATAATTCTTTGGTAAATTTCTTTATTTTTAACGACATTTTCTCCTACACAAAAAAAAGTTGCTTTTACTTTAAATTCTTTTAAGATATCCAAACATCTTGGAGTAATGTCTGATACAGGACCATCATCAAAAGTAAGGTATATCTTATTTTCAGAATTGGGTAAAAACCAAACTGCATGTTCGTATAGAACATGCAGTAATTTTGGTGTTTTTACAAAATAAAACAAGGCTATTGTCTATTGTTCGTTTTGCAACAACAAATTAGCATTCCATAGAATAACAAAATCTCTTGGGAAATTTTGTGGAGATAAATAAAGACTCACTTGATCCATTTGTGTGGAAATAAATTTTTCTTTTGCTTTTTTCATCACTTCTAAATAATTAGTTTCAGACAAGAAACTTAAATCGTTAAAAGTAATGCCATTATCTGAAGCATAAAGTATATTTTCATTAGCTGCTTGAGAAATCTGTTGAATAAATGCAGCATCTAAATCTTTATTTGCTTTAGCAAACTGATCAGGAGCCATCTGTCCTCCACTTGCATTGGTATATAATTCATTTTTCTTATTCATATAACCTTGGTAAGTTCCATTGAAAGTATAGTTGAATTCCATAGTCAATTCTTTCTTACCAGCAGTTCTCAACAATTCTAAGAAATTCATCGCTCTTCCAAATTCTGGAGCCATACTTTCAAAGAATTTTCCTTCTTGTTGAATGTAGTAAGAAATTTCATCTAATTTGATTTGTGCTAATTTTTTAGCCAATGCCATTCCTTTTACAGAATCTCCAGCATTGAAATAATTTTCACACAGATAGAAACAGATATCGTCTTGAGGCACTTGACTGTTCTCTATCGGCATTACTTCAAAAGTTCTATCCAAAACATCAATTGCCTTTTGGTTTTCACCTGCTTCAATTAATTCATTGGTAAATTTCATGATTTGAACCCTTAAATTATATACTTGTCTCAAGGTATAATAATCAACAAGAACACCTGGTTGGAACATATTACCCCACTTAAATCCATTCACTTCATCCATCATCAAAGTGTACATTTTATCCAGGTTTACTCCTCCGTTTGGTCCAAAATCAATCGGTGTTAATTTGAAAGCCAAACCTTCTGATTGAAGATATTTCAATAAGTTTCTGTTGGCTTGTAAACCATGCTGACTTGCAAAATAAATGGGTCTGTCCCATTTGTAATTACTTAGTAAATCGAGTACCGCCAAGTCAGACTTATAAATTACTCCTCCTGAAATTTCCCAAGTCAAAGTGTCTTTTACTTTATCAAGTTGTTTTTCAGTTATAATTCCATTTTTCAAAGCAGCTTCTTTATCTACAGTTATATAAACCTTTCTAAAATCAACATAAGACTCCTCATTACAAGTTCCAAAAGCAGAAGATACTTTGCTATCGTCTAACATAAAGTTTACTGCCTCGTTCAAGTTATAATGAACTGTTGGCCATTTAGATAAATTTGATTCAATTTCAGAGGACAATTGCATAAAAGCACTCTCTTTCACTTTATTTAAGTTTTCAGCCAATTGCTTTTTGGTAGCTTCATCTGATGCACCTTGTAGTTTGCTTGTTTCTGAAACTAAATACCCATAAAAAGACTCTACCATAACCAAATCCATAGAATCTGTTTTTGACAAAGCAACATCAATTTGATTTAAAACAGAAAATGGGAGTTCTTTTGCTGCAAAATCACTTGTTTTATAGTCAGCACCTATTTTAGATGCTTTTTTAATATTTAGTAAAGTTGCATAAGCATTTTTCAATTCATTTAAAGGTTTAGAACCAATAGACTTCATAACATCATTTGTAGCATTATCTAAAGTAACCCACTTGCTACCGCTTTTGTATTTTTTGGCATCACTATCTTGAATAATGATATAATCTCTAGTTCCATTTCTATAACTAAACTCATTCATTCTGATATCTAAAGGTTCAGAATCGTATGCTCTTCTTTTCATCTGATTGATGTGCCAATCTGTTCCTAACAAACTCATATTCGCCACCCTTACATCAGTTCGAACCTCTTCTACTTCTTGTAAATACCACAATGGGAATGTATCGTTATCACCATTCGTAAATATGATTGCACCTTTTCCTTCCTCTGACTTAGTATCACAAGATAGCAAATAGTTGTAAGCAAAATCTCTTGCTGTCTGTCTATTAGACCTATCATGATCGTCCCAGTTTTCAACTGCAAGAATTGCAGGAATTATCAACCCAAAAGCAGTTGCTGTACTTGCAGTAATGGTTGTGTTTTTTAGCGTATTACCTAAAAATCCTACTAAAGCATATACTCCAACTCCAACCAAAGACATATACAAAATCATATAACTCAACCAATGAGAACCACCTGAAACAGTTTCTAGTAAATAGAAGAAAATTCCTGTTCCAAAACTATACGCAGCAACAATTCCAATATTTTTCCAATGGAAATTACGTGCCGCATCAAATAGAGCATAAACACCAATTCCTATCCATACTGCAAAAGCATAAAAAGATGCAGCGTAAGCATAATCTCTTTCTCTAGGCTCCATTGGTTTTTGATTTAAATAAATCACAATTGCCAAACCTGTCAAAAGGAATAATAACAATACTGAAAACATATCTTTTGGTGCTTTGATAGCATGAAAAACTAATCCTATAATCGCTAAAATAAGCGGCAACAAGTAATACCTATTATAACCGGTGTTTTCAGTAATAAAAGCGGGAAGGTTTTCTTGACTTCCTAGCCTTTCTTGGTCGATAAACTTGATACCTGAAAGCCAGTTTCCTTCTAGGTACATTTTTCCACCTCCATTGACACCATACCCTTGAATATCATTTTGACGACCAGAGAAATTCCACATAAAATATCTCATATACATCCATCCAACTTGATAATTAAACATGTAATTGATGTTTTCATTCCAAAAATTGGGTTTGTACAATCCATCTTTTGCCAATTGATCTGCATAATCTTTATATTCTGGATTGCCTGTTTCATTATAAAGACTAATCAAATATGAGTGTTGAGCGGCTTTATCTGCTCCTGGCACACCAATTCTTGGGTCTTTTGGCAAACTCATATCATGAGTGTTGTTCTTATAGTCAACCCAAGCCATATATTTTTCACCTTCTCCAGTTCTGTACATTCTAGGTAAGAAAGTATTGTAATCTGGATCTGTCTTTCTTTCTCCTTGTTTTCCAGCGAAAGTATTAAGATAAGCAGGCTGTGCTTCTTGTTCTAAATTTAATTTAAATTCAATTCCTTCAGAGGCAATCATTTCATTTGCTTCTTTAACTTTAGTTTTATAAACCTCAAATTCGAATAAATTGATAAAAGATAATTCAAACGTAAGTGGTTGATTTAATGAAGAAGCTTTAGAAGCATCCGCTTTTACATATTCACCATCATATTTTACGTATCTTTTGTATTTTGGCGTAGAAAGAATATAAGCACCATCTTTTACTTTTGCTTCCAAAGGAATTCCCAAAGGAGCAAGAATTTCTTCTAATTTATTTCTAGTAACTTGATTTGCCCCTTTGAGTGTAGTTTGTTCTAATTTTGCAACATAAGCTTTTGTATAAATTTCTTTTGGTGCATCAAAAGATGCATCATCGTCACAATTTCCGGGCATTGATGGAGAATTCCAATAGGGTCCATATAAAATTGGCCACGAACCATATTGGTCACGATTTAAATAAGAAACCAATGATGATAAGGTTTCTGGATTGTTTTCGTCCAATGGAGGATTGGCGTTAGATCTTACTACAATCATTGTAAAAGAAGAATAACCAATCAACAACATAGTAAAAGAAACCATTATGTTGTTTAACAGCATTTTTTTCTTCTTAGCTGTATATTGAATTCCAAAAACCAATAATCCGATTATGATAACTAAAAACACAATAAACCCTATGTTGAATCCAGAGCCAAATGAATTGGTAAATGTTCTTTCAAAAATATCAGCAATTGCTGGTATTTTAGGAATCACAACAGACTGAATTATTCCCAATGTCAAAAGTGAAATAATGCCTGCTAAAAGAAATCCTTTGAGTTCTACTACTTTTGTTTTTTGGAAATAAATTACAAATCCAATTGCAGGAATTGCCAATAAGTTCAATAAGTGAACACCAATAGACAAACCAATCATATAAACGATAAAAATAAGCCATCTATTTGGGTTAAAAGAAGAAGGTTGACCTGCAGCAATCAATGCTCCATGTTTTTCTGTTTCTACTTCCCATTTAAAAATGGCCCAAAAGACGAGTGCTGTAAAAAAGGAGGACATGGCATATACCTCACCTTCGACTGCTGAGAACCAAAAAGAATCTGTGAATGTATACGCTAAAGCTCCAACTGCAGCAGATCCAAAAATGGCAATTTTTTGTCCATTATCTAAAGCATTTCCTCCTTTAAGAGCTATTTTTTTTACTAACATGGTTAGTGTCCAAAACAAAAATAAAATACTGAACGAACTTGAAAGTGCCGAAACAGCGTTGACCATCATGGCAGCGTTTTCGGGGGTAGCAAACGCTGAAAACAATCTTCCAATCATCATAAACAAAGGCGCTCCTGGAGGGTGACCAACTTCAAGTTTGTTGGCAGTAGTGATGTACTCACCACAATCCCATAGACTGGTGGTTTCCTCCATTGTAACGAGGTAAACCCAAGATGCAATTAGAAAAATTACCCATCCTAGAATATTGTTTACTTTAGTATAATTCATGTTGTTAGTGTTAAAAAAGTATGCGAAAATAAAAAAATAAAAAACAAAAAGGCCAGAATTCTCAGATTCTAACCTTTTTTAACGTAATTTTTTAAAAATTTAAGACTTTGTATTGTTCATATTTAACAAATGACCCATTTTGTCTTTCTTTGTTTTTAAGTATCCTTCATTGTGAACATTACATTCGATTTCTATAGGAACTGTTTCAACAATTTCTAGTCCGTAGCCCATTAGTCCTGTTCTCTTTTTGGGATTGTTGCTCATCAATCTCATTTTCCTAACGCCTAAAGAGCGTAGTATTTGAGCTCCGATACCATAATCTCTCTGATCTGCTTGAAAACCCAGTTTAAGGTTTGCCTCCACAGTATCGTATCCTTCTTCTTGAAGTTTATAAGCTTGAAGTTTATGAACTAATCCGATTCCTCTACCCTCTTGATTCATGTACAAAACAACTCCCTTTCCTTCTTTTTCAATTTTTTGAAGCGCATGAGCCAATTGCGGACCACAATCACATCTTAATGAATCCAATATATCTCCTGTGAAGCAAGAAGAATGTACCCTAACTAAAACGGGCTCATTTTCTTCCCAATCTCCCTTAAAAATCGCCAAATGTTCCTCTCCTGTAGTTGTTTGTCTGAATGCCTTCATTTTGAATTCACCGTGTTTGGTAGGCATTTTTATCTCTACAATTTCTTCAATCAATGATTCGTGTTTGAGTCGATAATTAATTAAATCTTCGATAGATACAATTTTCATATCAAACTTCTTAGCAATTTCCATTAGTTGAGGAAGTCTTGCCATCGTTCCATCTTCATTGAGTATTTCAACAATTACACCTGCTGGTTCAAAACCTGCCAGTTTTGATAAATCAATAGCGGCTTCAGTATGACCCGCTCTTCTCAATACTCCACCTCTTTTTGCTCTTAATGGGAATATGTGTCCTGGCTTGCCTAATTCTTTGGGTTGTGTAGCAGGGTCAATAAGTGCTTTAATTGTTTTACTTCTATCGCTTGCTGAAATACCTGTTGAAGTACCGTGTCCTATTAAATCTATAGATACTGTAAAAGGAGTTTCAAATTGTGCACTATTATGTTGTACCATAAGATCTAAACCTAATTCATCACATCTATCTTCCACCAAAGGAGCGCAAACCAAACCTCTTCCATGCGTCACCATAAAATTGATGATTTCTGGCGTTACATTTCTGGCTGCTGTGAGAAAATCTCCTTCGTTTTCTCTATTCTCATCATCCACTACGATGATTACTTTGCCATTTTTGATATCCTCAATGGCTTCCTCAATGGTATTGAGTGTAATTTCCATGTTATTTTTTTTGCTGATGCAAAGGTAGTGTAAAAAAGGACTATAATGCTTTATAAGTTGATTAAAATTGATTATGGGAATTCTGTTTAACTTCCCTCAAGAATCAAACATTCTTTGATATATAAGTGTTTCTTTAAGTTGATTTAATACATCTAATTGCATATCAAACTCTGATATGTCATTTGATTTTAAATTCTTACAAAGCCAAAAAATATCGTGATGATTGTCAAATGGAGTTTCAACTTGCCTAGCTTTTGCACGGATTTCTTTTTGATTAGGAGTTTCGTTTGTTTTTTCTAATACGCTTACTTGTTTTTCATCAAAAACAATATCTAGATACAAATTAAATGGAGCAATCCCCTTTTGGGGCACCAATGAAACTTCTATTAAATTATAGTATTGTTCAACACTATTAATGTCCATTTCGGGTGATGCACTAATTACTTTATTTAAAAATATTACAGGATCTTTTTGTTGAGGGCTAATTTTAGGATAAAAATACTCTGACTTAGTACTAAAAGTAAATTCTTTGTCAGAAATGATTTTTGTGTTTCTGTACAACAGATGAATTAAAGCATTATTAATTGCTAGACTCCAATCGTAATCTTCTTTGGTTTTGGGTTCTAGCCAAATTTTTTCAAGTTGAATTACACTATCTTTGTTGTTCAATGTAAAACTACAATAGTCTCCTAATTGATCTAGGCATACTTTTAAAGTTTTCTTCATCAAATAAATGTTATGTTTAAACTATAATTTATTACAATCCCAACTTGACTTTTACCAAAGGCAAAATATTATCCTCTTCATTTTTGGTAAAAATAATATTTCCAAATGCAGCGTCTAATACATAGTCATATCCATTTTCTTTGGCGACTTCATCTACTGCCTTTTGCATTTTTTCTCTAATAGGCTTGTAAAGTTCCTCTTGCTTGTTCGTCAATTCTTTATTGGCGTCTTCAGGAAGCGTTTGCAAACTTTCTTTTTGTTGAATTAATTTTTGAAGTGTTTGGTTTTTAACCAATTCAGACATGTTGGCACTATCTTTTTGAAAAGCGACTACGCCCTCTTGAAAAGACTTTTGCTCTTTTTGAACAAAAGCAATCATTTCGGATTCCATGGCTTTAAGTTTTTCATCAGCGGCCTTTTTTTCTGGCATTAAAGCCCATAATTCGTTAGTGTTGATGTATCCTACTTTTGATTTTGTTGAGGTGCTTTTAGCAGCCAAAAAACCTAATGTAAATGTTGCTATGATGCAACCAATGAATATTGATTTTAATTTCATTTGGGTAAGTATATTTAATTGTTGAATGCAAAACTATCAAATAATGTGCAAGATTTAATAATAATAGAATAATTTTTAATGATTATAAAAAAATGTTTTGATGAGTTTATATTTTTTTATCTATCTTTAAACATTGAAAACAATCGAAAAATGTAAATAATTGATTTGTTGATAATTTAAAAAAATACAGATGGCTTTAAAACAACATTTATCTCATAAACTGCTACAGAAACTTTCCCCTCAGCAAATTCAGTTAATGAAATTGTTGCAAGTTCCTACAGTTGAATTAGAGCAAAGAATCAAACAAGAAATAGAAGAAAATCCTGCTTTGGATGAAGGTGCCGAGGATATAGACAATGATAGCAACGAACAAGAAGACGATTGGGAAAATGACTTGGACGATAGTAGAGATGATTTCGACATCAACGATTATTTGGACGATGATACACCTGACTATAAACTTTCTGCAAGAAACCATGGAGCAGATGATAATGAAAGAGCAATACCTCTTTCTGGAGGGAGTTCATTTCAAGAGTTGCTAGAGGCACAAATAGGCTACAGAGTTCGTAATGAAAAAATGCGAGAAATTGTAATGACGATTATTGGAAACCTGGATGAGTCTGGTTATTTGAGAAGGGATTTAGAAAATATAATTGATGATTTGGCATTTTCTCAAAATCTAATAGCAAATGCAGAGGAAATGGAAGAAGCGCTTCTTATAGTTCAAGATTTAGAACCTGCTGGTGTAGGAGCAAGATCTTTGAAAGAGTGCCTTTTATTACAACTTCAGAGAAAAGAAGTAACAGTAGAAATACTCACCGCTCAAGCAATTTTAGAAAATTGTTTTGATGAGTTTAGCAAAAAGCATTACACTAAAATTCTTAAGAAATTAGATATTGAAGAAGAGTACTTAAAAAGTGCCATTGCAGAAATCGTAAAATTAAATCCCAAACCGGGAGGCGCAGCATTTGAAACCAACAGAGTAATGCAACAAATCATTCCTGATTTTATTATCAAAGAAGATAATGGAAAATTGGATTTATCCTTGAATTCTAGAAATGCACCGCAGTTGAAAGTGAGTAGAGAATATGCAGAAATGCTAAAAACATACAGCGATAGCAAAAAATCTCAGTCGGATAAAGAAGCAGTGCTTTTTGTGAAGCAAAAAATAGATTCGGCTAAATGGTTTATTGATGCTATAAAACAGCGTCAACACACGCTATTGCTCACTATGAATGCCATTATGGAGTATCAAAAAGAGTTTTTCTTGACTGGAGATGACACCAATCTCAAACCGATGATTTTGAAAGATATTGCTGATATTGTAGAAATGGATATTAGTACAGTTTCAAGAGTAGCCAATAGTAAATATGTTGAAACTCCTTATGGAATTTATCTCTTAAAATACTTTTTCAGTGAATCACTTTCTACGGATAGTGGAGAAGAAGTTTCTACAA
>CAWUIK010000030.1:0-31884 GCA_963922585.1 uncultured Flavobacteriales bacterium
ATCCAAAATGCCATAACCAACATAATATATGATTGTTAGGGGGTGCTGGAGGAAAAAAGATTTTTAACTAATTTAATTTCTTTAGCAAGTCTTGAGCTTGTGTTTTGTAGTAATCCCCTTCTTTAATAATTTCTTTTAGTAAAATTTTGGAAGAATTGTATTCTCCAGACTGATAATATGTTTTGGCTTTATACCATTGCGCATCAATAGAAAAAGATTTATAAGGATGTTTAAAAGCTATATCAAAATGATAAATTGCTTTATCGAACTGTGAAATATTGTAATAACATATTGCACTATAGAAATGAGCATTTAGATCTTCTGGGTATGATTCTAATATTATATTAAACCTTTTTAATGCAGTTTTGAAATCATTTTCACTTAAAAACTTCATTGTTTCGTTTAGATATTCTTTGTATGGAATATCTAAAGTTGTTTTTTTAACCTCATGAACTTCGTTTAGTTCTGACTCTTTGTTTTCTAGGATAGCAGATGTACCAGTATAAGTATCATTTTGAAAATCTATTTGATTCTTATATATTACAGCATAATTAACCACTTTAAACTTGTGCATGTATACATGTGGTACTTTTATATATTTCAGTTTGTCATTTGAAGTAAGTTCAATGGTACTTTCTTTCTTAGGTTTTTGATAACTTATTAAGTCTTCAATGAAGTACAATGAATCTTTTGAAATTTCATTTGAAATAGGGATAACTACATTTGAATCAATTAGAATAGGAGCGTCATCAATTAGAGTATTTGCTAAAATAAGTTGAATTTCAGGTAATAGTATGGCACTGTCGATTTCATTTTCAGACAAAGACGAAGTATTAACAATTAAATTATTAGTAGAAACTGAATCGCTGACAACATTTGAATTTGCATTTTTTTGTTTAACAACTACATCTCCGCTTTCAGGAAAAAGTTTTGAACCTAAAACCAACATTAATACCACAAGTAAAATTGCCAACATAATAGAATGATGAAACTGCCATCCTTTGGCTTTTTTATCAATCATTTTGAATGTTTCTGTTTTAACTTCATCCAAATGAGAATAAGCATCTTTGTTAAATTCAAAACCTTCAATTGCTTCCATGTTAAAATCATCTTGAGCAATTTTTCTTTCTATCTTTCTTTTTTGTTCATTAGAAAGATTACCAGAAAGGTACTCACTGATTTCTTTTTCTGAAAGTAATTTGTATTTTTTAAATATGTCTTTTGGATTCCCCATTTTTAAAATACTTTATTTTCTATTTGATTTTCCATGTATATTCTAAGATTTCTTTTTCCATTTTGAATATTGCTTTTTACTTCATTAAGAGAGAGACCTGTTTTTTTAGAAACATCATCGTAACTTAGTTCCTCAATATAAAAAAGCATTATACATAACCTTTGCTTTTCTTTAAGATGAAGTAAAGCCTTATCTAGTTCATTAAATTTTAATTCATTTGCTTCGAAATTATATAATTCCACTTCCTCGAATGGTAACTGAATATTATCTAAATTAAGAGTCTCATGCTTTTTTTTCCTTAATATCATTAAGCAATGATTTTTGGAGACCATATAAAGCCAAGATTTGAAATAAGTTACTTTTGTGTTTTTTAGATCTTCAATTATTTTTTCGAAAATTTTAATTACAGCATCTTTACTATCGTCATTATTTTTCAAATACTTCAAGCAAACTCCAAAAACTAAAGCACCATATCTATCAAACAAATAACCAATATACTTTGCATTAAGAGTTTTTTGATACTTCAAGACTAGTTTTGAATCACTTAAATCGCTATTTCTTTTTCCGAAAATCAATTGTTTATGAAGTTTTTGATTAAATTAAAAATACTATTCTTATTTCTGAGTGGCAAAGTTATCTTTTTAAGTATAAATGGGTAATATAGTTTTGGAATTAAATTTGGAATTTGAGTTGAAACAGCTTTAACCATCCCCTAGCCCCCTCCGAGGGAGGGGGAAGGATATAATAATTCTTAGTGATCGTGATACAAATCGAAGTAACTTTTGGTTTCGATAACCACTAATCCACCCATTTTGTAACCAAGGGAAGGGGAAGGGAATATATTAATTTCTTAAAGACTCATAATATAAATCGAAGTAGCTTTTTGTTTCAACAACTATAACTCCTCCCATAGTGTCTCCATATTTTGCAGGGACTCCTCCAGTGTAGACAGACATTCTATTGATTCCTTGACTAGGAAGTATTGGTCTTCCATTGGTAATTTTCACTCCATCTACTATGTACAAGACATCACCTTGTCTAGAACCTCTGAAATAAATTTCGTTTCCGTCTTCAGAAACTTGAACGTTTGAATTTCCATCCCCTGCAATTCTATTGATATTTGTTCTTGTTGGAGAATTTTTAATTTGTTCCCAAGAGGTAGTAACCAAACTTGTTTCTTCTGGATTTATTAATTTTATAGATGAAACATCTAAAACTTTAATAACATTTCCGTTTGCAATTAATATTTCCCCAGCAAAAGTTATTTGTTCAGTTTGTACTATAATTCCTGGTAACGTTGTTGTGCCATATTCAACATTTGATACTACTAAATCATAAGTCCCCGCTGGAAGGGGTTTAATTTTAAATTCACCATCAATATTTGTTACAGTTCCAACAGCATTTCCATTGGACATAACGTAAACATTAGAAAAAGGAACTGGTTCTTTCGTTTCTTTGTCGAGAACTTTTCCTTTAATCTCTCCAAAACTTGCTTGTGCAAAAAGACCTATACTCATAAGGCTCATTGCGATTGTCATCATTTTTTTCATTTTATTTAATTTTTATGTTCACCAACTAAGATGTGGAAAGCATAAAAATTCCATAAATATTTATCGAAAAACTGAAAACTTTTTTTGAATTGTTTGATTTTGTTGTTTTAAGAGTTGTAAAATATACAAACCGTTATTCAAGTTTGATACATTTATATAATTAGGAGAATTAGAAAAATGCTCATCTATAAGCAACTTTCCTTGTAAATCGTAAATCTGAATTTTATCAATGGAAGTATCATTTGATAAAATGTATAAATCATTGTTTGAGGGATTCGGATAGATATTCACTTCGGGACTCCAAGATTTATATTCATTAAGCGAAAGCACATAATCTTTTCCGGAGGTAAAAACTGGTCTCATCATTAAAGAGCCTTCAAATGTTGTATTTTGCCAAGAGCTAGAAAGTTTGTAAAATATTTTATCTTGATTGTTATTGTTCATATCAAAACCAATATTTAATCTATCTGCAGAAGCTTGCTTCCAACCTATATAATAAGTGCCAGATACCAAAATTTTTTCGGGCAGAATATATTCGAAAAACCCATTTTGTCCAACATTATATTGAGGAGAAAACGTTTCTGGAACTAATTGATCTGTAGTGTAAATTAGATTTCCAGGCTCACCTTGAAAATCGTCCCAAATTTGGAGAAAAAACAACTTATTGCTTACATCATTTACTGATGGTGAAAAGTGCATTTGAATTGCTCTTATTGTATCAGATAGTCCTGGCGCCAAAGTAAATCTGTATGCTAATTCTACTCCTATGCTCACTAAACCATAAGCAGCTTCTGCCGTTCCATCATCATATGAGTAGTAATTTGAGAAATGTTGGATATGAGTCAGTGTATCATTTTGAGGAATATCACTAGCTGAAAGGGTATTGTTATTGATAAATTGAACAACTTTAAAATCAGCACAAGTATCTGCATAAATAGTGTCAAACCAAAAAGTTGTAGGTATATTGTAATTCATATCAAAATAACTTTTGGCTGGAATATTTGGAGTTGTAATTATATATGGTAAAGTTTCAATGACATTATTATCAAAAGAAAGTTGCATATTACAGGGATTTACAAAAGGAGTTACATCAGCAGAATTGTAAGTTTTTGCATTGTGATTAGAAATCATGTTGAATTCTGGTGCAAATTCATAATGAGTCCATGGCATAGCAGTAAACTCCTTAATAAAAGAAGGTGATGGTTCTGCATAGGCCCAATCTTTAGTAATCGTATCTTCATATGATCTAAGAACGTCTAAATGAACGTAATCTAGATGCCAAACATCTATACTTCCAGTAAGTGACCCATAGTTTTTGAATCTAAACTGAAATCCATTTTGAAAGTAAATTGGATCAGTAATTTTTATTAAATTCATTTTAAAAACATCTGAATTGTATCCATTAGTTCTCCATACAGTATTCCATTGATTGAATAATGGAGACCAAAATTCTAGAATAAGGGAATCATTAGCATCTGGATTTTCACCTACCCCCCCAGGTTCTACTAAGAAACTCATATATACAGAATCTCCAAGTACTACCCCACTCATATTTATAGGTTTTGAAGTTAATACATCAGCTACTCCAAATGCAGATGGAGAAGAAAAATCGTAAGGATATCCATTTTCATCTAACCCATCAAATGATACTACTCCAAGAGTTTGAATATTTTTGGCATAAGTATAATTATGATAAACCTCAACATCTTGCCAATACACATTTGAATCGGCTGGATTTTCACTTACAAAATAAATGGTAGCAGAATCTTGAAAAACGTCAACTTCAGAAACATAGAAAGTTTCACCTACAGATGTATTATTCCACAAACTATCATAAACATTAAAATCTGGCCAAACTTTTACAGTTTGGAAAGTGACTGGATAAATATCTATATTATAAACTTCTACTAACTGATCAGTGTTGGGAATTTTGTTTACTAAAACAATAGAATCAAAACCAAAACCCGGTACAGTATCATATTGAAATACAAATGTAGAATCATACATAAAACTTGTGCCCATAGGTGCTGGAGCACCACCAATTTCAATTCTGTAGTAAGTTTCACTTACAACATTGGGATCATTAACATTTGCATTGAATTTTGGAAAATGGTTTTCGGAAAAGTCATCTAAAAAAGGAAGTTGAATTGTATCAAAAAGATAAATAAAAGTATTATGAATCACCCCTTCTTTTGAAGTATTAATATTATTAGATGTTTTAAGATTTGAATTGTATTCAAGAGGCACTAACTCTTCTTGAGAAAAGTTAATATTAACAGATAAAATAAGTAAAAATGATATGTAAATTAGTTTCTTCATGAATAGGATAAACTCAAAAAAAATCTAATTATTGTTTTGTGCGTCATCTGTAGTTGAAGCAATAGGTTTTTTAGCAATAGCAGTTATTGTTGATCCTGAAGCAACAATACCTTGAGGGACACTTCCAGGAGTTGGATTTTGACTAGTAATTACAAAATTAGAAGAATCTGATTGATTCAAAGCTTCTGGTTCGTATATTACATCCAATATTAAATTTGCACTTGTTAAAGCATGATTTGCTTCTAGGACGGTCATACCTTTGATATTAGGCAAAATTATGGCTTGACCACCAGAACCAGTTCCGTGTACAACAGTGATTTTTGTTCCTTTCAAAAGTTTAGCCCCAGATTTCACAGTTTTACCATTGACCTGCAATTCAATTACATTATCATTATCAGATGGTTTAGGAGAAAAATCCACTTTAAACCCTCTAGATTCTAATTTAATTTTAGCAACTTCTTTAGAAACTACAAAATCACCAGTTAAATCTGGAACTTCTTTATATTCACCACTTTTCTTGACAATAGTTAAGTATATTGTTCTACCAGGCTTAACAGAATCGTAATTAATTTTGGGGTCGGGATCTTGTTTTATAACTGTTCCACTTGGATATTCATCACTAAAGGTTGAATCATTTACAAGAAAATTCAATTCAGTTCCTTTCATTTTTTCCGAAAGATCGTCCACATGAGTTCCAACTAAATAAGGTACAGCTTTTTTTACTCCATGATTAGTATATTCATCGAGACTTTTGATATTGCAATAAGGAATTAAAATTGCCAAAGAAAGTGCAAGAACTAAATTAATCAAAAATAATTTACTCACTAAAAACCTTAGAAAAGCACCCAAATGTTTTCTAAACAAAAAAAGAATTAAAGATATAAATGCAATTACACCTATTACGATCCAAACCATTAGTTTTAAATTTACTATTCGACAAAGATATAAATAACGATAAACCAACATGTGAAATAACTTTGTTTTTTTTTAATTGTAGATGTTAGACGCTAGATGTTAGACGCTAGATGTTAGACGCTAGATGTTAGATGCTAGACGTTAGAAATTAGATGCTAGATATTATGGATAGATAAATACGATATACGATTTTACGATGAAATTCAAATTGAAAATGAGGTAATTTGAAAATTGGTTATCATGTTTATTGACTGATTTTGAAATCAAACTATTAATTATAAGAGAAAAATAAAGATTGATATAACAGCAATGAGTTGATAACTATTCAGATGTTTTAATATAAAATTGGATTCATCTTAATAGTTTTGATTAAAATTTATTGAGAATATGATCGTTGCAATTATAGAAGGTGGTTATAGTCATGAAAAGGTAGTTTCGCTGAAAAGTGCACAAACTGTTCATGAACATTTAAATAAAGAAAAATACAAAACCTACAGAGTAAGAATTGATTCTGATGGATGGTATGGTTATACAAATGATGGAAAATATGCTCCGATAAATAGAAATGATTTTTCAATGACTATTGATGGTGAATATATTAAATTTGAATATGCATTTATAGTGATTCATGGAACTCCTGGTGAAGACGGAAAGTTGCAAGCTTATTTTGACATGATGAATATTCCTTACAACACTTGCAATCAATTATTATCGACATTGACATTTAACAAATTTATTTGCAATACATTTTTATCGAAATTGGGTATTCCTGTTGCAAAAGCGATACTCGTTAACAGAGGTGCAAAATATGACAAAGAAGATATCTTAAAAGAATTAGGACTTCCTTGTTTTGTAAAACCAGCTGATGGTGGAAGTAGTTTTGGTGTCACAAAAGTGAAAAACATTTCCCAATTGGACGATGCTATTAAATTGGCAACTGAGAATGGTAATGGTACGCAAGCATTAATCGAACAATTTTTAGATGGAAGAGAAGTAACTAACGGTGTCTATAGAAACACAAAAGAAACAAAAGTGCTTCCCATTACAGAAATTATTTCAAAAAATGAGTTTTTTGATTACAACGCAAAATATGCAGGAGATTCAGAAGAAATTACTCCAGCTCAACTTTCTGATGAAATGACATTGAAAGTAAAAGCGCTCACTAAGAAAATATATGAATCACTCAATATGTCAGGTTTGGCTAGAATTGACTACATCATTGTAAAAAACGAACCTTATATGATTGAAATCAATACTGTGCCTGGACAATCTGCAGCCAGTATTATTCCTCAAATGGCTAAAGCAGAAGGAATAGCACTTTCACAAATTTTTGACGAAATCATTGAATGTTCTTTGTCAATTTGAAAATTTGAAAATTCGCTAATTTGAAGATTAATTAATTATGATTAAACGATTTGAAATTCGCTAATTTGAAAATCTTGAAATTGTAACTTAATTAAACTGCTACATCATGTTCTCTGAGGGCATCGTTTAAAGATGTTTTTAGATCTGTGCTTGGTTTTCTTTCTCCAATAATTAAAGCACAAGGAACTTGATAAGATCCCGAAGGGAATTCTTTGGTGTAACTTCCTGGAATTACTACTTTTCGAGGAGGAACATATCCTTTAATTTCAATAGGTTCACTTCCTGTAACGTCAATTATTTTTGTGGATTTTGTAAGTACAACATTTGCTCCTAAAACGGCTTCTTTTCCTACACGAACACCTTCTACAACAATACATCTACTTCCAATAAAAGCATTGTCTTCTATGATAACGGGACTTGCTTGAAGTGGTTCAAGTACTCCTCCAATTCCAACGCCACCACTCAAGTGAACATTTTTGCCGATTTGAGCACAAGATCCCACTGTAGCCCATGTATCTACCATTGTTCCGCTATCAACATAAGCACCAATATTAACATATGAAGGCATCATGATGACACCACTTGCCACGTATGCCCCGTATCGTGCTATGGCATGAGGAACAACTCTAACTCCAAGTTTTGCATAATCTTTTTTCAAAGCCATTTTATCATGAAATTCGAAAGGACCTACTTCAATAGTTTCCATTTTTCTAATTGGAAAATACATTACAACCGCTTTTTTAACCCATTCATTTACTTGCCATTCTCCACTATCGTTAGGTTCTGCGGTGCGCAACCTTCCTTTATCAATCTCATCGATTACTGCGTTGATTGCCTCTTGAGTTGAAATTTCTTTAAGTAATTCTCTATTTTCCCAGGCTTGTTCTATGATTAATTTTAAATCTTGCATTAACTTAAATGTTTTTTATTCTCCAATATTAATTCTTAATCCAAATCTAAATTTAGGTAACTGAACTCCATTATTTTTTACAATATCAAACAACATATATTCTGCTGAGAGTCCTATATTATTTGTCAAACCAAGAGCCCCATATACTCTTACATCATTAAATTGATGATTCCATCTTTCAGATAATTTAAAATCCAAAGATTTATCTCTTGAGATTTGTCTAAAAATTAGTGGTAAATTATAATATCCCCCAAATTCTATGAATGCTCTGGTTTGATCATAACTTTTATATTTAGATATATAAATTCTTGAACCCAAACCGAACTGTGCACCTAGATGAGAATAATAATTATATTTTATCAGTTGCCCATTATAAACAGGATTATTATTAATATTATGAAATGCATAATTCCCTCCTCCAAAAACTAAAAATGAAGTTCTAGACCAATTATCCAAAGGAATTTCGATGCCTCCTTTTATTTCGTAATTAAATGAATTTACCTCTACTGTTTCATCTTGTAATAATTGATTATTTCCGAAAGACAGACCAACTAAGCCAAAGCCTTTTGAAAAACTCAAAGTATTGCATTCCTCACAACTTGAATAAGATACAGTGTAATTTCCAACATAATTTTCAATGTAAGTCACTTCATTTTCATTCACTTCTATATTTTTATAGATTTGAATATAATTCTCAAAACCAATTTCTATATTGTAAACATCTGGAAGGAGCCTTAATTGAATTGCATTTTCATAGGACGACAAATCTTTATATTCATAAAAAATAGTTCCTGATTCATTATAAACTTTAAAAGAAGAAATCTCATCTATCCAAATATTTAAAGCTATTATTCCTTCATCCATATCTGAAATATGAGCGTGCTCAGGAAATCTATTCACTAAAATTCCTTTTGATACAATCAACTCTTTTAGAGGATATTCATTATATATATTATGATGAACTCCTGTATTACTAATCATAGCAAGAGTTTTATAATAATTATCAACTCTTATCAACTTGAACGTATCAGAAACAGGTACAAATTGTTGCTCCATTTCTATAATTGTATCCCAAGCTTCTGTTTTTTTAAAATCTTTATTAGGTTTTAGCACTTCGCTTAAAAATAATTTACCATCTTCAAAAAAGTATTCTCCTTTGAATACGAAATCGTTTTGACTGTCATTAAAGTACAATGATGGACTTGGCGAAATGACGTAATAATCTCCTTTATAATTAACTATATCGTAGAAACTTTGGCCGTAAGCACAAAAGTTTAAAGTTGAAATTGCAATAAAAAGCAGTAAAGATTTCATTTAAAAATTATTTTAAAATGTTATTTAATTTAGTTTGGCAAATGTAAACTATCTTTGCGATATGCCAAAAATAATTGCTATAGATTATGGTTCCAAAAGAATGGGACTTGCAGTTACAGATGATTTACAAATAATTGCTTCTGGGCTTACTACAGTTCATTCGAGTGAGTTGATTGGATATTTGGAAAATTATTTTTTGAAAAACCAAGTTGAAACCATCGTTGTAGGATTACCCAAAAGCCTAAAAAATACTGATACTGATAGTTCAAAAGAAGTTCAAAAATTAATTGTCAATCTTTCAAGAAAATTTAAAGATAAAAAAATTGAATCTTTGGACGAGAGATTTACTTCAACAATCGCTTCAAGAACAATTTCTCAGAGTGGTATGAGTAAAAAGAAAAAACAAAACAAATCACTTATTGATGAAATCAGTGCTGTGATTATTTTACAAGATTATTTACAACAAAAATCAAATGGAATTAGATATTAAATACAAACCGATTGTCATCATAGCTATTTTATTCGTGTCTTTAGGCATTGCACTAGGTGCTATTGGTGCTCACGGACTAGAAGGAATTGAACAAATCACAGATAAAAATATTGAAAGTTGGAAAACAGGCGTTTTGTATCAATTATTTCAAGGATTAGGGTTAATGGTATTGGTGCTATTTTCTCAATTTTTCAAAGTAGATAAAGTCAAATTAAGTCTTAGAGTCATTACTATTGGAACTTTTTTGTTTTCGTTTAGCATTTATATTTTGGTTTTGAATAACATTTGGAATATCAATGCTTTGAAATATGCAATGATTCCTTTAACTCCTATTGGAGGTTTATTAATGATTTTTGGTTGGATAGTTTTTTTAGGGAAAGTAATTAGAAGTTAGATACCATGACAAACTGACAATATGAACTGAAGATTACTCTATAGTTCACTGATTGTCATGCTCCCTGAACGCATGCTGATAATATAGTTCACCCTTTTATTACGCAGGAAAAACTTATATTTTATTTATTTACAGGTACTTAATGAATTATTTTGCATTTTCCGAAATGTTAAAATGAATTTTTGGTTCACTAATTGACAATAGCATTGTGAAATTAAAAATTTGAAAATTACACATATTATGGACGCAATAAAAAATTTAGTTTACGCAGGAGTTGGATTAGCAAGCACTGCAACAGACAAAGTAAAACAATCAATTAATGATTTGGTAGAAAAAGGTAAAATTTCTGATACAGAAGGCAAGAGAATTATTGATGAAATATTCAAAACTACAGAAAGCACTAAAGAAGAAATTGAAAATAAAGTAAAAACACTTACTGACAAATTCTCTTCAACCTTTGACTTTAAAGGAAAAAAAGAAGATGTGAAAGTGATTGAATTACAAAAGAAAATTGAGGCTTTAGAGAAAGAATTGGAGTTAGCAAAAAAACTAAATGATAAAACTCCAGTAACTTCTGCAAAAACAGCAACAGCTAAAAAGACAACTGCAACTGCAACTAAAAAAACTGCACCAAAGAAAACTACTGCTTCAACCACAAAATCAACAACAGCCAAAAAGGCAACTAAATAAAATAGAACAGAATAAATAAATTAAAAATTAAAAAACAAAAATTATGACAATTATCGAAACACTAGCTTACGCAGGATTAGGATTAGCTGCTGAAGCAAATGAAAAAGCAAAAGCAAAATTTGACGAATTAGTTGAAGCTGGAAAAAAGTTTGACGGAGAAGGAAAAAATTATTTAGGTGATTTTTTCAAAACATTAGATTCTACAAAAGCTGATTTCAAAAAAGAATTTGAAAAAGGAAAACAAAAATTAGAAGAAGCACTTCCTTTTTTGAAAGAAGCTGAAGAGAAATTCAACAAAACAAAAGAAGATTTAACTACAAAATTTAAATCTACAAAAGAGGACTTGACTAAAAAAGCTGAAGAAGCAAAAGAGAAATTTACTGCAAAAGCTAAAGAAACTGCTGAAGAAGTTAAAAATAAAGTGAATAAAATCACAAAAGATGCTAAAGTTGCCGAAGAGGCAAAATAAGCGTGTGTAGTAGTTTAGATCCCGTTGCAGTAATGTAACGGGATTTTTTTTGCAATTATTTTTCATTAACTTCACATGGTTCACAAAAGGCAATTCTATCTTTGCACGAAATTTTAATAAAACAATGAACAAATTAGCATTATTTGCATCAGGCACAGGCTCTAATGTTTTAAACATCATTAAGTATTTCAAAAACCACTCTTCGATTCAAGTAGATTGTGTGGTGAGCAATAAGGCAACTGCAGGTGCATTGAATCATGCACAAGATAACAATATAGAAAGTTTTGCATTTACAAAAAATGATTTTGAAGAAAATACAGTTTTAGATTCATTAATTTCTAGAGGCGTTACACATATAATTTTAGCAGGTTTTTTACTCAAAATTCCTCCTTCATTCATACAAGCTTATCAAGATAAAATCATCAACATTCACCCCTCTTTATTACCAAAATATGGTGGTAAAGGGATGTATGGAATGCATGTTCACAATGCTGTTGTTCAACATAAAGAAAAAGAGTCTGGAATTACCATTCATCTTGTAAATGAAATATACGATGACGGTGAAATATTAGCACAATTTAAAGTCAATTTAAGTTCTGATGATACAGCAACTGAAATAGCAGCAAAAGTTCAAAACCTAGAACAAATTCATTTTCCAAAAATCATTGAAAATTATATTTTAAGTAACTAAAAAAACTATGTTTATGGAAAAATTCTTTGCAGCGTTTGATTGGGTAGAATTAGGAATAACTACTATGGTACTTTTTGCAATAATAGATATTGTTGGCTCTATTCCTGTAATCATTAAAATCAAAAAAGAAGCAGGAGATATAAACCCACTAAGAGCATCAATGATAGCTTTTGGAATCATGATTGCGTTTCTACTTGGAGGAGAAAAAGTACTTTCTTTTATGGGGGTTGACCCAAGAGCATTTGCTGTAGCAGGTTCTTTTATCTTGTTTGCTTTAGCACTTGAAATGTCACTAGGAATTCAAATCAATAAGAAAAAAGAAGAAATATCTCCAAAAATTGCTACGGTTGTACCGATTGCATTTCCTTTAATTGCAGGAGCAGGAACCATGACTTCGTTGATTTCTTTGAGAGCAGAATACGCAATGATTAACATAATTCTTGCTGTAACCATAAATATGATTGTTGTTTTTATTGTTTTAAAATTGACTAAGAACATAGAAAATATTCTAGGAAAAGGAGGAATTGCTATCTTAGAGAAAATTTTTGGGATAATCCTTTTGGCCATTGCCATTAAGTTGTTTAGTAGTAACGTAAAAGAATTATTTTAATTTGGAAGTAATCATATATACAGATGGAGCTGCAACAGGAAATCCAGGTCCTGGAGGATACGGGACTGTTTTGCTTGCCGGAACTCGCAAAAAAGAATTGAGTGGCGGTTTTAGAAATACTACTAATAATAGAATGGAATTATTGGCAGTTATTGAAGGTTTAGAAGCTTTAAAAAAAGAAGGTTGCAACATCACTATTTATTCTGACTCCAAATATGTAGTAGATTCTGTAGAAAAGAAATGGGTATTTGGATGGCAAAAAAAAGGATTCAAAGGCAAGAAGAACATTGACTTATGGAAACGTTTTTTAGTTTCCTATCCTAAGCACAACATCAAATTTGTATGGGTAAAAGGTCACGCGGGCAATCACTACAATGAAATATGCGATCAACTTGCTGTTGCAGCCTCAAAAGGTCCCAACCTACCTCCAGATCTTGGCTATGAGAAAAGTTTGAAAAATCAAGAAAATGATTTAGGGTTTTAATTTTAATTCCTCTAAATAAAAATAGTTGTTGTTTTTTAACTACTACTTTTTGGATTTAAAGCATCAAAAGTTTCTTGATTCATATTATTCAAATCCAAAATAATCAATCCATCTAGGCAATTATTGAATGCTGGATCTAAGTTGAAACCAATAAACTTTGCATTTTGCTTTAAATATTTCTTTATTAGAATTGGCAATTTGAAATGATTAGGTTCAATTCCTTCAACAATACTATCTAATTTACTTAAATCATTTGCGTCAAAATCATCAATATTCACATCAGGATTTTTGATAACATATCTAAACTTTTTTCTAGACTTCACATATTTCGCGTTATCGTTGTCGAAATAATTTGCTTTTAGATATTTAACAATCAAAGACTTTGAAACATTACTATATTCATTACTTATACTTACTGGACCAACAAGATATCTGTAAGATTTATTACTCATTAAGTAAAATAAAATTCCTTTCCACAATAAAAATAAACTTTGAGGGTGTTTTTGATAGGCGGGTTGAACAAAAGAGCGACCCAACTCCAAAGATTGAGACAATATATCATTGAAAGGTTTTTTCCATCTGAATAAACTATGAATGTAAAAACCCGTTTTTTGGTAACTTTTCATAATTGAGTTTCCATCACCAAGTCTATATGCCCCAACAATTTGTAAATTTTCTTTATCCCAAATAAACATGTGGTAATAATACAAATCATATTCATCTAAATCTTTTGACAAGCCTGTACCCTCTCCTACTGCTCTAAAAGTGATTTCTCTCAACTTCCCTATTTCGTCCATTATGATTCCTAAATCTTCTGCTTTGGCACAATAAACTTGAAATTTTCCACTTTCAAAGAGTAATTTATCTTTTTCAATCCTTTTTATTTCTAGATTTACAATCAAAGGATTTTCAAGAGGTTCTATTTCTTGTTTTACTCCAATTCTTTTTGGGAACTTAATATTACTATAGAATTTCTTATGCTCCAAATCCAAACCTAGAGCATATGTTTTAGTTCTCAAATACTTTGAAAACTTATCTACTTTATCAAAAGATTTTTGTTCTGCAACTTTTATAGGTTTTCCAATAATTACTTTAATTTTTTTATTCTTTTTATTGGTAAATTCAGACGGAAGTTTTGCTGTTTGAAGCAAAGGATGAATCGCTGATAGGCTATAAAAAAAGGCACTATTTAAGCCTTCAAAATAAATAGGAACAATTGGTTTCTCGGCATTTTTTAGCATTCTAACAATGGTTTTACTCCAAGGTTTGTCTGTAATTTTTCTTTTATCGCTGTGCCAACTTGAAACTTCCCCAGCTGGAAAAAACCCTAAAGGAACATTATCGTTGAGTAACTTCATTGCTTTTCTAATTCCTGCCAAACTACTTTTATCAGATATATCTTGCATTGGGTTTACAGGAATCAACACTTCTGAAAGTGGCGTAATTCTCTGCAAAATATGATTTGCCATTAATTGAAAATCTGGTCTTTTCTTGAGTATGAGATACAAAAGTACAATTCCATCAATTCCACCAAATGGGTGATTAGAAATAGTTGCAAATCCATGCTCAAGTGGAATATTACTCAAACTTTTTTCATCAACTACCACTTCAATATTTAGGTTTTCTAGCAATTGAGATACATATTCAAAAGGAGATTGATGCGGAACACTAGCATAAATTTTATTAATTTCATTTAACTTCAACGCTTTGAAAGTCAAGTTTGCTATTTGTTTGTGCTTAATTCCAGAAGCACTTTTAAAGTCTTCGACAGTAATTAATTCTTCCATAAAAAAGATTACAGTTTTTTTAATTTACAGAAATATTTTCTTGATTAATTCCCATTTCTATTAGCAATTCTGTAAATAGAATTTTATTAGAAACTTGTTTTTTGGGAATTACGGTCTTTTTCATTGAGTCTACATTGTCGTAATAATGAAATATAGACCATTTGCCTTCATTGTATTCTAAAGAAGTGAGGTTTTCAATCCAATCACCACTATTCAAATACTGAACACTACCATGATTGTTTTTCACTTTTCTAAATTCTGGCTGATGAATATGTCCACAAACCACAAAATCATAACCTTGATCAATAGCAATATCAGCAGCAGTTTGCTCAAAATTATTAATAAATTTCACAGCACTTTTTACACTGTTTTTAATTTTCTTAGAAAGCGAAATCTTTCCTTTACCTAATTTCACAGAAAAGAAATTAATCACTGAATTCAACATAATTAACAAGTCGTACCCTTTTCCCCCTAATTTTGCTAACCATTTGGAATGTTTCATGGTAACATCAAAAACATCACCGTGAAAAAACCATGCTTTTTTCCCATCTTCAAGAGTTAAAACTAGTTTGTTTTGAAGCTTGAAGTTATTGAACTCTAAGCCGACAAATTTTCTAAACATTTCGTCATGATTGCCTGTTAGGTAATGTACTTCTTTACCACTAGAAATCCACATCATTAGGTGTTTGATTACCGCTGTATGAGAAGCGGGCCAGTATCTTTTGCTAAATTGCCATATATCCACAATATCACCATTTAGGATGACTTTTTTGGGATTTACAGATTGAAGGTAAGTGAGTAATTCTTCTGCTTGACAACCATAAGTTCCAAGATGAATGTCGGAGATTACCAGAATATCAATATTTCTCATGATTAGTTTTCTGCAAAACTATAGCATTAATGTATTCTTATTATGACGGGATTGTTATTTATAAATAAAATATTTAAGCCTTTCTTTAACAGAATGTTAAACGGAAATAAAATTACAATTTTTCATGCAATTTCACGACTTTCTATTACCATATTTCAAATAAATCAACTTTATTTAAAAAAACTTTTGCCATTAACTTAATTATCAATACCTTTGCAGCCCGATTTAAAAAGACAGGCGGTTCTGTTAATATAAATAACTCTCAATGATAACCGATAATTGAGATACAAGTAATACATTGCCACAATGGCTGAAGAAACAAAAAACGAAGAAGTAGTTGCACAAGAAGTGGAAACTACAAAAACTTCAAAAACTAAAAAAGAGGAAGCTAAAGCTCCTGCATTTAACTGGGATGATTTCGAAAAAGAATCAGACGGTTATTCCAAAGAAGAGAGAAAAAAGTACTTAGATCTTTATGACGACACTCTTAATCAAATCAATGAAGGAGAGGTGATTAATGGTACTGTAATATCTCTTAACAAAAAAGAAGTTGTAATCAACATTGGTTACAAAAGTGAAGGTGTCGTTTCTAGAAACGAATTCCGTTACAACGAAGATTTAAAAATTGGTGATCCTGTTGAGTTGTTGATTGAAACAATGGAAGACAAATCAGGTCAGTTGATTGTATCTCACAAAAAAGCAAGAATGCATTCTGCATGGGATAGAGTTAATGAAGTACTTGAAACAGGTGAAATCATTACTGGTTATGTTAAATGTAGAACTAAAGGTGGTTTGATTGCAGATGTATTTGGAATTGAAGCATTCTTACCAGGTTCTCAAATTGATGTTAAACCAATTAGAGATTACGATCAATTCGTAGGAAAAAATATGGAATTCAAAGTGGTTAAAATTAACCCAGAATTCAAAAACGTTGTTGTTTCTCACAAAGCGCTTATCGAAGCTGAGTTGGAAGAACAGAAAAAACAAATTATGTCTGGTCTTGAAAAAGGACAGGTATTGGAAGGAATCGTTAAAAACATTACTTCATACGGTGTATTTATCGATCTTGGAGGTGTTGATGGTCTTATCCACATTACAGATCTTTCTTGGGGTAGAGTTAATCACCCAGAGGAAATCGTTACTTTGGATGAAAAAATCAATGTTGTAATCTTAGACTTCGATGATGATAAGAAAAGAATTGCATTAGGTCTTAAACAACTTCAATCTCATCCATGGGATGCTTTGAGTGCTGACGTTAATGTTGGTGACAAAGTAAAAGGAAAAGTAGTTGTTCTTGCTGATTACGGTGCATTTATCGAAATTGCTCCAGGTGTAGAAGGTTTGATTCACGTTTCTGAAATGAGTTGGTCTCAGCACTTGAGAACTGCTAATGATTTCTTGAAAATTGGTGATGAAGTAGAAGCTCAAGTTCTTACTTTGGACAGAGATGAAAGAAAAATGTCTCTAGGCATCAAACAATTAATGCCTGATCCATGGGAAGGAATTGAAGCAAAATACGAAATCAACTCTAAGCATACAGCAGTTGTGAAAAACTTTACCAACTTCGGTGTATTTGTAGAATTAGAAGAAGGTATCGATGGTTTGATTCACATTTCTGACCTTTCTTGGGAGAAAAAAATCAAACATCCATCAGAGTTTTGTGCTGTAGGTGACAAAATGGAAGTTACTGTTCTTGAATTAGACAAAGAAAACAGAAGATTGAGCTTAGGTCACAAACAATTAGAAGAAAACCCTTGGGATACATACGAAACTATCTTTACTGAAGGTTCTGAACACGAAGGTACTGTTGTGAAAGTAAAAGATAAATCTGGTATCGTTTCTCTTCCATACGGAATTGAAGGTTTCTGTCCTGTGAAACATATGGCACAAGAAAACGGTGAGAACTTAAAAACTGATGATAAAGTAATGTTCAAAATCATAGAGTTTAACAAAGATGCTAAGAAAATCATTGTTTCTCACACTGCAATTTGGGGTGAAGTAGCTGAAACTAAGAAAAAAGAATCAGCAGCAATCACTAACAAAGCAGTTAAAAACCTTAATGACTCTTCGGAGAAAACAACATTAGGAGATTTAGACGCTTTGGCTGAATTGAAAGAAAAAATGGACAATAAAGGAAAATAAGAAATTCCTTTATCCACAATAATTAAAAACCTCAGTTGATTTCAACTGAGGTTTTTTGTTTTATAAAAGAATACTTGAATATAGAATTCGTATTTTCGCATTCATATTTAAAAATCAATTTGCAAAAGTCAAAACCAAAAATAGTAGTTGACCTCGATAGACTCAAATATCCCAATACGGGTATGTATTATTTTTGTAAAAATCTTTATGAAGAATTAAAGAAAAATGATGATTTCGATTTTCATTTTTACATTCATCCTAATAATGAAATTGTTACTTCAAATCAATATTTGATAAAACCTCTAGACCGATTTTTTCTAAAACCAAACTCAGATGTCAAAATTTGGCATACAACAAGTCAATTATCTATCAGAATTCCTTCTAGACCTGTAAAATTGGTTTATACGATTCATGATTTAAACTTCTTATATTCTGACAAACCCAATTGGAAAAAGCAATTAGAACTTAAGAAAATTCAAAAAAAAATAAACAGAGCAGATTACATTACATGTATCTCAAACTTTACTTTGAAAGATGTAAAAAAACATTTAAACCTTAGTAATAAAAAAGTAAAAGTGATATACAATGGTGTTTCATTACCAAATTTTGATTCCAAGAGTTCACCATTTGAAATTCCAAAATCTAAATATATTTTATCGCTAGGTGTGGTTGCACCTAAGAAAAACATTCACAAGATTGTACCTTTACTCAAAGATTTGGATTTTGACTGGTACATTGTAGGGCAAGTAATTGATAATGAATATCAAGAAAAAATCATTCAATTGGCAAAAGAGCATCAAGTATTCCATAAAATTCATTTTACGGGTAGCGTTTCAGAAGAAGAAAAATATGGTTACCTGAAACATTGTGAAGCCTTAGTTTTCCCATCCCTTTCAGAAGGATTTGGCTTACCACCAATTGAAGCAATGAGGCTCGGCAAGCCTGTATTTTTATCAAAACTAACGAGTCTTCCTGAAATTGGAGGTGAAGTTGCATATTACTTTGAAGATTTCACACCCAATAGTATGTTGCAAACTATAAAAAAAGGATTAGAGGATTACGAAACAAACAACAGAAAAGAAGATATAGCAAATTGGTCAAAACAATTTACCTGGAAAAAAGCGGCTGAGGCCTATTTAGATATATACAGAGAATTGCTGGAGACTTAAAATTGGATTATCAAATAAAACTCAACTCAATTCTTCGAGCCCCCCCAAATAGCCTTATATCTTAACCACTTTTCATATGCCGAATACTTTGCAGCATAAAAACCATATTTCCCATCCAAAAAACCTAGTTTTATAATGTAACTTTCTATAAATTTTAAAATGGGTTTTAGATAAACCATCATCAAACTTGTTTTCTTTCCTTTATCGATAGCTGCTTTTGCTCCAATTTTTGCAAACTTTTCGCATTGGGCAATATGGTCTTGAACAGAAGCATAAGTATAATGCAGTAAATCTCCTTTGAGTTTACCTTCCATTTCTTTATTATCTAAAACCACAAAATCATGCGGGTTGTTTCCTTTCCATGAGCCGAAATTTCTGTTCCAAAGTCTTATTTTTTGATCTGGATACCAACCACCAAACTTTAGCCATTTTCCGCAATAATTATTTCGTCTATTCATCCAAAAACCTTTCGTATTCCCTACTCCATTTTGTCTAATAGAAATGATACTTTCTTTTAATTCTTTTGACAATTCTTCATCTGCATCTAATGAAAGTACCCAGTTATGCTGGGCTTGAGACATGGCAAAATTCTTTTGCTGAATATGTCCTTCAAATTTATTTTCCAAAAATCTCACGCCTAATTTTTCACAAATTTCCTTGGTTTTGTCTTTTGAAAAAGAATCTACTACAAGAATTTCATCCGTCACAGACAACATAGAATTAATGCATCTTTCGATACATTTTTCTTCATTGAATGTGATGATAACTCCAGAGATTTTCATATTAACAAACTAAACTTTCCTATCAATATAAAAACTATTTGCTTGTGCTAAAGATGTAACCACCAAATCATTGATACACAAATTAGAAGGTAATTCAGTTGCCATCACTGTTAGCAACGCTATATCTTCTGCTGACATTGGTTGATAACCTTGATAAGCATTTTTTGCTCTTTCAACATCTCCATCGAAACGTACAATTGAAAATTCTGTTTCGGCTGCACCAGGAGCTATTTGCGTTACTTTAATTCCGTGCGCTAATAAATCTATTCTCATTCCCTTAGAAATGGCATCAACCGCATGTTTGCTGGCACAATATACATTCCCTTTTTCATAAACCTCTTTGCCTGCGGTAGATCCAATATTGATAATATGTCCTGTTTTATTTGCAATCATAAAAGGAATGATGGCTCTAGAAACATAAAGCAAACCTTTTACGTTGGTATCAATCATAGCGTCCCATTTTTGAGTATCACCATCTTGAATTTTGTCTAATCCACTTGCCAACCCTGCGTTATTGACTAAAACGTCAATATCTTTCCAACTTTCTTCCAAACTATTGATAGCAGAAAGCACTTTTTCATTGTCTCTCACATCAAAACAAAGTGCTTTACATTCAATATTTTGTTTTTGGAATTCTTTACAAATTTTCTCTAATCTATCTGCTCTTCTTCCTGTAAGAATCAATCGGTGTCCTTTGGCTGCAAATGCTTTTGCAATGGCATATCCAAAGCCAGAAGTTGCTCCTGTTATAAAAACTGTTTTTTTCATTTTACAAAAATAAAAAAGGTTGAAACAAATAACTCATTTCAACCTTTAAATAAATTGATTATTTACTATACTATTTATAAGTGAATTACCTCATCGTAAGCTGCTGCTGCTGCTTCCATTACTGCTTCACTCATTGTTGGGTGAGGATGAATGGTTTTAATCAATTCCATTCCAGTAGTCTCTAATTTTCTAACTGCAACCAACTCAGCAATCATTTCCGTAACGTTTGCACCAATCATGTGAGCACCTAATAATTCTCCGTATTTTGCGTCAAAAATTAATTTCACAAAACCATCATTTGTTCCAGCCGCACTTGCTTTTCCTGAAGCAGAAAATGGAAATTTACCAACTTTGATATCCATTCCAGCATCTTTTGCTGCTTGTTCTGTCATTCCAACAGAAGCAACTTCTGGCGAACAGTAGGTACATCCTGGAATATTTCCATAATTAATCGGTTCTGGATGATGTCCTGCAATTTTCTCAACACAAGTAATTCCTTCCGCTGATGCTACGTGAGCCAATGCTGGTCCGGGAGTGATGTCTCCAATAGCATAATATCCAGGAATATTTGTTTCATAGAAATCGTTAACTAAAACTTTTCCTTTGTCTGTCATGATACCAACATCTTCTAGACCTATTCCTTCCAAATTTGTTTCTATTCCAACTGCTGAAAGTACCACATCACATTCTAATGTTTCTTCGCCTTTGGCTGTTTTTACTTTTACTTTACAAGTTTTACCTGAAGTATCTACACTTTCTACAGATGAAGAAGTCATGATTTTCATCCCCTGTTTTTTGAATGATTTTTCCAATTGCTTAGAAACTTCCACATCTTCTACAGGAACGATATTAGGCAAATATTCTACAATAGTTACTTCTGTACCCATAGTTGCATAAAAATACGCAAACTCTACACCAATAGCTCCAGACCCTACTACGACCATTGACTTAGGCTGAGATGGAAGCGACATTGCCTCTCTATAACCAATGATTTTTTTACCATCTTGCGGTAAATTAGGCAATTGTCTAGATCTTGCTCCTGTGGCAATTACAATATGACTTGCGCCATATTCAGCAACTTTTCCTTTATCGTCAGTAACTTCTACTTTCTTTCCAGGTTTGATTTTACCAGTTCCCATGATAACATCAATTTTGTTCTTTTTCATTAGAAACTGAACACCACCACTCATCTTTTCAGCAACTCCTCTACTTCTTTTTACCACTGCAGAAAAATCTGCCTTTGGATCTTTTACCGACAAACCATAATCTGCTGCGTGATTCAAATATTCAAAAACATTAGCACTTTTTAGTAATGCTTTTGTGGGAATACATCCCCAATTCAAGCAAACACCTCCAAGAGATTCTTTTTCAACTATAGCAGTTTTTAATCCTAATTGAGAAGCTCTAATAGCTGTTACATAGCCACCTGGTCCACTTCCTAATACTATAACATCGTAATTCATATTTTATAAATTTTGTATTTTCTATTGTAATATTTATGGCTGCGAAGTTAATAAAAAATCAATATCAACTCATCGTTTTAGAGTAAACGAAATATTATAAATACAATAGGATTTGATTAACAACTAGCATTACGCTTTAGCTCTTCTCATTATTTTTTGAAGTGTGTCTACACATTCTAAGACAGAAGCCTCAAAAGAAGTTGAGTTTTTTTCTACGATGTGATTGTTTCCTGGTATAACCAATTGAACTCTGCACGATTTATTTTCTAAATTCCCTTTAGATTCAATAAAAAGTGCTACATCTGCTCTAATAATCTCATTACTGTGGTTAAATAATTTCCCCACTTTCTCTTCTACAAAAGCCAACAAATCTTTGTCTGCTTTAAAATCTATGGATTGAATTCTAATGTTCATATCTTAACTTTTATTTAATATTTTATTCAAAGTTTAAACTTACAAATAATTTTTAATTTGAACTGATTTTTTTGTGATTATTGAATGAAAATGTCTCTATTTAACAAAAGTTTTGTTTTAGAATTGACTATAAGGTAACAGCAAAAAAAGTAACTTTTCTATTTAACAGGTAAAACTTTTACTTGAACATCATTTTCATACAGTGCTTTTTCAATAATCTTTCCTTTAGGAGAAAAGCCTATACCAACACCATGGCGCATACCGTTTTTATATTCGTGAGACACTTTTACTTTACCATCTTCATAATAGAATTTCCATTCTCCGTCTTTTTTTCCGTTGAGATAATTACCCGAAGCCGTTTTTATTCCTTTATGGTCATAAAATAACCACATTCCAGTCTCAATATTGTCATCGTAATTTGCTTCCTGCTTCAAAACACCATTTGGGTAAAACACTTTCCATATACCATTCTTTTTGCTTTGAATATAGTTGCCTTTAAAATATATGGTATCATTTTCATAATAAGTAATCCATTCACCCTCTTTATTCCCATCTTTATATGCACCTGTCATGAAAATATGATTTAAAGAATCATCAAAAAACTCTTTATAAGGACCTTGTTGAATATCATTATTAAAATAATATTCATTCATTTTATTGCCAGAAGGATAAAAACCTTGAAACAAACCATCTAATTTTCCAACTTTGTAAAAACATTTTTTTTGAACAATTTCCTTGTGATCTTTATAATAACCTATGTATTCTCCGTCATAGACATTATTTTTTTTAAATGCCTTTTCTTGAATATTTCCATTCTCAAAATAAGCTAAATATTTCCCGTTATAATTGCCTTTTACAACTTCTGCATCATAAAACAACTGTCCATTTTCATAATAAGAAAGTACCTTACCATTGGGTAAACCATATTGGTAATTGGCTATTTCTTTTAAATTTCCATTAGGATTATAAATTTTTATTTCACCATGAAGCACATCGTCAAAGTAACTCATTTCCTCAAACAAAGTACCGTCATTATAATAGGTTTTAGAACCTCCTTGTAATAACCCTTTTTCAAAAAACATTTCTTGTTTTAAGACACCATTTTCGTGATATAAAATCCACTTCCCTTGCAATTGATTTTGCTCAAATTGTCCTTCTTGACCTAAAACACCATTTTCATAGTAATATTTATAACTACCTTGTTTGGTTGTGTCTTTCTTTTTTACAAAACCTTCAAAAACTTCCTTGATTGTATCGCTTGGATATTTTAACTCAAAAGTTTTGATTTTTTGAGCAGACAAAACTGAAAAAGTAATTAAAAGAATAAAAATTAGGAAAAGTTTCATTAAAATAGGTTTGATGTTTTATAAGTCTATCATAATTTGCGTTCCTTCCAAACTAGTAGAATGTCCATAATCCAAAATAGCTGCTAATGCGTAACTCCCTTTTTCAATATTTTTAGGCATTGTGAGTGTAAAGGTTCTTTTTTCGCCAGGATAAACTCTTTCCATTTTCTTAGCAAACTTTTGCTCTTTGGCAGTTTCAAGATTGGCTAAATACAATTGCACATTTGCTTCTAAAACTTTATCACCTGTATTTTCGACAACTACATTGTAGGTATAAACAGAATCCGATTTTTCAGAAACATCTTTTAAATCATAAATTATACCTTTATAATCTTTATTAGATTTTGGAGATTGGTTAATCAGTACTGCAATCCTAGGTGTGATTTTTATCCCCGTTGCTAATTGCTTATCTACAGGATTTTCTGTTTGCTCCTGAGAAGTTTGAATATAAACATAACACCATCTAGTAGTAAAACCATCAGATGGAACTGTCATCAAAACTGTGATTTCTTTCTTTTCATTAGGGTTTAACTCAACAAAAGAAGGAGACAAACTCAACCATTGGGCACAACTTCTATCTGACTGACCAGCCGCTATTCTTTTTTTTGTACCATCAGGTTGAACAATAAAATCTCCCATCGTAAGCGTATAAGTTTGTTTGATGTTACTATGATTTCTTATGGTAATCATACTTTTTTGAATTTCACCAGGATTCGCATCGAAATTAATAACTACAGGAGCCACCTCAAAATCTTGAGCTTTTAGATTACTTAAAGTAAAAGTAAGGATTGCTACTATTAATATTTTAAAATAATTCATATTTTGAATAATTGAATAACTACTTCTATTAAATTTAAAATCAAAGGTATAAAGTTTTATTTAAATGAACAAATTAAAATAATATTTTATTTATTTTAATTTACCAAAATATTCACGCTACAACACCTAATATTCATCCGTGAAAATATTATTTTCATCCAAAAGAACTATTAATTTACAAAAATAAAACACAAAATAAAATGTGTGAATTAAAAAAAAATGTAAATTGCGCTAAAATTATAAATTATATATCATGAAAAAATTAACCTATTTAATTGCAGGTTTGTTATTGACTGGATCAGTGGCAAATGCGCAAGCAGTGAGAGACAGGAATGTTATTCCTGTAGCTGTGAATCTTAATCAAGTATTAAGAATGACAATTACAAATGGTGGAAACATCGAATTTACTTTCAACTCTATTGATGACTATCGTTTTGGTCTTTCTGGAGATGCAGGTACTTCTGGTTCTGCCAACCCTGCATCATCAGACCCAATGTATGTTTCTGATTTTACTGTAGCTTCATCTACAAGATGGGAGTTGAGTTATGGTTCTGAAGAAGCTACATTTATTGGAACAGATAATCCAGCAAATACTTTAACATTAGACAATGTTGGTTTTGGATTAGCGTCTAATGGAACACATGTTTTTGCAACTGAAATCACTTCTGCTCCAACTGTGGACGGAACTGAGATTTCGGCATTGGAAGTTTTTCCAGTAGTATTAATCACAGACAACGGTAACGTTTTATCAAGTGCTGGTGATGTTACTGATAATGACTTCACTATTACTTGGAGAGCTGGTACTGCTGAAGTTGGTGCTGCGCCTGCAACAATGAATGCAACTGTATTGTTGGAGCAAAATCCATCTCCAGTTCCAGACAGATACATTACTAATGTATTATTTGAATTGGCTTCATTGTAATAAATGAATTAAAAAAATAGAGGCAACAATTTGTTGCTTCTATTTTTTTATTTATACCTAAACCTAACTTTCAAACTTGAAAAAATATATTTTATCGATATTATTTTCATTACTTGTATCCAGTTTATCAATAGTAGGGCAAGACAATGTTGCTAGGCTTACTGTTTTGATAGGGTCGCATATTGAGTTTAATTTTAATTCTTTGCAACGCTATGAAAATGGAATCCAAATTCCAGATGGGACGACATTTGGAATTACTATGGTTGATTTAACTGCTGGTACATTAACGGGTTGGCATATAGATGCACAAACTTTTCTAGGCGCTCCTGATTTAGTAGGTGCTGCTGGTAATACTTTACCTTCAGAAACCATACAAATTGAAGCTACAGATGCCAATGGCAATCTTGGTGGAGCCACTTTTTTTGGCCTTCAAGAAAAGTACCGTCATTATAATAGGTTTTAGAACCTCCTTGTAATAACCCTTTTTCAAAAAACATTTCTTGTTTTAAGACACCATTTTCGTGATATAAAATCCACTTCCCTTGCAATTGATTTTGCTCAAATTGTCCTTCTTGACCTAAAACACCATTTTCATAGTAATATTTATAACTACCTTGTTTGGTTGTGTCTTTCTTTTTTACAAAACCTTCAAAAACTTCCTTGATTGTATCGCTTGGATATTTTAACTCAAAAGTTTTGATTTTTTGAGCAGACAAAACTGAAAAAGTAATTAAAAGAATAAAAATTAGGAAAAGTTTCATTAAAATAGGTTTGATGTTTTATAAGTCTATCATAATTTGCGTTCCTTCCAAACTAGTAGAATGTCCATAATCCAAAATAGCTGCTAATGCGTAACTCCCTTTTTCAATATTTTTAGGCATTGTGAGTGTAAAGGTTCTTTTTTCGCCAGGATAAACTCTTTCCATTTTCTTAGCAAACTTTTGCTCTTTGGCAGTTTCAAGATTGGCTAAATACAATTGCACATTTGCTTCTAAAACTTTATCACCTGTATTTTCGACAACTACATTGTAGGTATAAACAGAATCCGATTTTTCAGAAACATCTTTTAAATCATAAATTATACCTTTATAATCTTTATTAGATTTTGGAGATTGGTTAATCAGTACTGCAATCCTAGGTGTGATTTTTATCCCCGTTGCTAATTGCTTATCTACAGGATTTTCTGTTTGCTCCTGAGAAGTTTGAATATAAACATAACACCATCTAGTAGTAAAACCATCAGATGGAACTGTCATCAAAACTGTGATTTCTTTCTTTTCATTAGGGTTTAACTCAACAAAAGAAGGAGACAAACTCAACCATTGGGCACAACTTCTATCTGACTGACCAGCCGCTATTCTTTTTTTTGTACCATCAGGTTGAACAATAAAATCTCCCATCGTAAGCGTATAAGTTTGTTTGATGTTACTATGATTTCTTATGGTAATCATACTTTTTTGAATTTCACCAGGATTCGCATCGAAATTAATAACTACAGGAGCCACCTCAAAATCTTGAGCTTTTAGATTACTTAAAGTAAAAGTAAGGATTGCTACTATTAATATTTTAAAATAATTCATATTTTGAATAATTGAATAACTACTTCTATTAAATTTAAAATCAAAGGTATAAAGTTTTATTTAAATGAACAAATTAAAATAATATTTTATTTATTTTAATTTACCAAAATATTCACGCTACAACACCTAATATTCATCCGTGAAAATATTATTTTCATCCAAAAGAACTATTAATTTACAAAAATAAAACACAAAATAAAATGTGTGAATTAAAAAAAAATGTAAATTGCGCTAAAATTATAAATTATATATCATGAAAAAATTAACCTATTTAATTGCAGGTTTGTTATTGACTGGATCAGTGGCAAATGCGCAAGCAGTGAGAGACAGGAATGTTATTCCTGTAGCTGTGAATCTTAATCAAGTATTAAGAATGACAATTACAAATGGTGGAAACATCGAATTTACTTTCAACTCTATTGATGACTATCGTTTTGGTCTTTCTGGAGATGCAGGTACTTCTGGTTCTGCCAACCCTGCATCATCAGACCCAATGTATGTTTCTGATTTTACTGTAGCTTCATCTACAAGATGGGAGTTGAGTTATGGTTCTGAAGAAGCTACATTTATTGGAACAGATAATCCAGCAAATACTTTAACATTAGACAATGTTGGTTTTGGATTAGCGTCTAATGGAACACATGTTTTTGCAACTGAAATCACTTCTGCTCCAACTGTGGACGGAACTGAGATTTCGGCATTGGAAGTTTTTCCAGTAGTATTAATCACAGACAACGGTAACGTTTTATCAAGTGCTGGTGATGTTACTGATAATGACTTCACTATTACTTGGAGAGCTGGTACTGCTGAAGTTGGTGCTGCGCCTGCAACAATGAATGCAACTGTATTGTTGGAGCAAAATCCATCTCCAGTTCCAGACAGATACATTACTAATGTATTATTTGAATTGGCTTCATTGTAATAAATGAATTAAAAAAATAGAGGCAACAATTTGTTGCTTCTATTTTTTTATTTATACCTAAACCTAACTTTCAAACTTGAAAAAATATATTTTATCGATATTATTTTCATTACTTGTATCCAGTTTATCAATAGTAGGGCAAGACAATGTTGCTAGGCTTACTGTTTTGATAGGGTCGCATATTGAGTTTAATTTTAATTCTTTGCAACGCTATGAAAATGGAATCCAAATTCCAGATGGGACGACATTTGGAATTACTATGGTTGATTTAACTGCTGGTACATTAACGGGTTGGCATATAGATGCACAAACTTTTCTAGGCGCTCCTGATTTAGTAGGTGCTGCTGGTAATACTTTACCTTCAGAAACCATACAAATTGAAGCTACAGATGCCAATGGCAATCTTGGTGGAGCCACTTTTTTTGGCCTTCAAGATTTAACTCCAGTAGGTGCTACTTTAATGGAAACTACAGATCCTGCTCACATACCTGCAAACCCAAACACCCATCAAGTAAATATATCTTATGAATGTGGCATGTTACCCGCTAACAACTTGTTAGGTGCTCCCTCTGATTATTATTTTATTGAAATCGAATTTATACTAATTCCAGACTTTTAAACCTAGTTGCGCTTGAATAAAAATTTACATATTATTCTTTTAGTTTTGGTAAATTTTTGCTTTCTACAAGTGAAAGCATTAGCGGTATCATCTACTCCATTCTATTTCTTAGGAACAGAAGACAGTACTGATAAAAAAACAGACAATATTGATAAAAAAATCCTTCAAGACAGTTTAGAAAACTTATTAAAAAAAGTTAGAATTGAATTCACCAACAAAAAAGTGGAACACAGTTCTGATTCTGTTTATTTCAACATTTGTAAAATTACAAATACCGAGAACAAACCTATTTCAGGAGATTTGAAGTTTAGAGTTCCTTCTGGATGGCAATTGATTGCAGACCCTTCTATGACTGTGAATCTAAAACCTAATCAAACAATCTCATTACCAATTAGATTGAGCATTCCTCCGCAAGCAGTTGGAGGAGTGGCTTATGTTATAGATGGTTCGATAATTACTAACGATGGTATTTTTTCTGGTTCTGCTTTTGTTAAAATCCCATTGAAAAGTAAATGGGACTTTGATGTTGACAACACTACTATATACTTTAATGAATTTTTTGAAGTAGTTCCTTTTAGAATGCATCTTTCAAATAATGGTAATGCGACTGAATTGTTCAAGTTTAACTTTACTGTTGGGAAATTGTTTAATATTCAAGAAATTGACAAAAATGAATTTTATATAGAACTACCACCCTATACAGATACTATAATTGAATACCATGTTTCCCCTAATGCTACACTCACTTCAGAAGAAAGGGAAAGTTACCGAGAAATTTGGAAAGAATCTACTGTGGATATAAAAGTTTCAAGTGATGATCACACTATTAAAAGAAAAAATATATGGTTTAGAGATTTAGAAAATGATTTCATCAATCAAAGACAAGAAAAATATACGCCTTTGAATGTTAATTTAAGTATTTTTAACTTACTTTCTCAAAATCCAAGTGCAGTAAATCTTTCAGTTTTTGGTCAAATATTATTTAACAACAACCATGATTTGGATTATGTGGTAAACGCAAGAAATCTTGCTAGACAAGGTGTTCCTTTTGGAACTTCTTTGTTCAACAACCCCAACAACCTTACCTATAGACTTACTTACAACTGGGATAAAAGACTTAGAGCTGAAGTGGGAATCATTAATTCCTACACGCTACACACCAGTAGAGGTCTAGGAGCGAGAGTTGCCTACAAAATTTCTGATAATGACGAAGTAAGGGCTTCTTTTGTAAATAATCTTTTCTTACCTATTTGGTTGGCTTCTGGTGAATATATTAGGAATATAAAAGGTATTAGATTAAACATTGGTGGTTCTTATGAAAACAATGATTTTGTGCATTACGATGCATTTTCTTTACAATTGGGGTCATTTTTCTCAATTGCCCGAAAACACTTTTTTAATGTTCAGTTATTAGGTACGAATGCCATTTTTGATACCAATTTTGGAGTTGGAACACCTAATCTAGATCCAAGATTAGGAATTACCTACTCTATGAGTTATAATGGTAATTTTAGTAAGAAACTTAGATTAACATTAAATACGAGAAATGACCAATTCAACTACATTAGATTACGTCCTAGTAATGTAATTTCTGGTAATCTCCGTTATATTATTAATGAGAAAAATAGAATCAATGCTTTTGGAAACTTCAATTCTATTAGTCCTTCGCTATATAATCTCAATCCTCTTTTTTCGGGAATGTATAACGAAACTCAGATTTACAGAGCTACTTGGGTACACCAATTCAATAATGCTCTTGCTGTTGAATCTGGACCTATGTACAGAGTTTTAAACAGACGTATTTTCGATACCATCAATGGAAATGTTCAAGATTTTGACAATAGATTTATTGGTTTATATACGAATACTCGAATTAGAATTGATGAAAGAACTATTATAACACCCAATTTCTCTATCGGAAGAACATCTTTTGTAAATGAATTAAACAATACTTCTTCCCTTGCACCTATGCTCTCTACAACATTGGGTGTAAGTATAAATGGCAGAAATTACTCAATGAATGCCAACTATGTTAGAGGTCCTAATTTCTTCGTAAATGAAGATTTCTTATTTTTCGATGAAGTTTCTTTAGAAACAGTAAGCATTAGAGGTCAAATTAATAAAATTCTAAGAGACAATACCATAAGGATTTCTGCTTATGGAACTTATTATTTAAGATTGCCTTCAAACAATCAAAACGTGATGCTTTCTACAAGGGCTGATTTTTATTTCAAAAAAGGATGGAACACATTCCTTACTGCTAATATATTCACAAATACCAATACCATTCCTGGTTCTGAAGGATTAAGCACACAGAGGTTTTTTAGTTTGAATATGGGAGTCAACAAAGCCTTTTTCATACAACAGCCTAAAGTAAAATACTATGATGTAAAACTTATCTGTTTCAATGATTTGAATGGTGATGGCATTAGAGACGAAAAAGAACCATTATTACCAAACATCAGAGTTTTGATATCCAGAGACATGGACAAAATGGACAATCGAAACTTAAGATGGGGGGAACAAGAACTTATTACTTCTGTAAACGGTGAAATCAACATCGAAAACATGCCTGATATTGGCTATACTTTTTCTTTTAATCCAATGATTAATTTAGGAAATCTTTATAATGTAAATGGAGATGTTCAGAATATCGAGATTAACGAAGACCAAACTTTATATATACCATTTGCAGAAAACTATAAAGTTAGTGGTAAAATTGAATTGGTAAGAGATGAATTTTCTTCCAAAGGTTTGATAGACATCAGTGGTGTAAGGGTAACTGCTACAAATGCTTTTGGTCAAATATTTAGTGCACTAACTGATAAAGATGGAAATTATCTAA
>CAWUIK010000031.1:0-31256 GCA_963922585.1 uncultured Flavobacteriales bacterium
CAGGCATCACCAAACTCATCGTCGGATAGTCTCCTCTGAAAAAGATTTGAAAGAACTAGGGTCGGTAGGTAAAAGTATTATTACAAATAGAACTGACCCATCTAATTTGAGTTTTGCAGCGGCTCAGTTGAGATTTGCAGAACAACAAAACACCTCCATTATAAGTTATTATGATAAAAATTACCCAAATAGACTAAAACACATCAATGATGCCCCTTTGATTTTGTATCAAAAAGGGCATTGTGATTTGAATCACCAAAGAATGGTTGCTATTGTAGGAACAAGACAAGCAACTGAATACGGAAAAGCATTTTGTGAATCATTGATTGATGAACTCAAAAGTTATGATGCTTATGTAGTAAGTGGTTTGGCATTTGGTATAGATTATTGCGCGCACCAAAACGCTGTTCAAAAAGGCATTCACAATATAGCAGTAATGGCTCATGGCTTGGATAGGGTATACCCCTCAGAGCATAGAAAGATGGCTTCAGAAATAATTCAAAAAGGGGCTTTGCTAACCGAATATCCCATTAACACAAATCCTGATAGAGAAAATTTTCCACAGAGAAACAGGATTGTTGCAGGTATGGTAGATGCGGTAGTTGTGATTGAGTCTGCTATAAAAGGTGGTTCAATGATCACAGCAAAATTGGGGAATGATTATAATAGAGATGTTTTTGCATTACCAGGAAAATATACCGATGAACAATCTTTGGGATGCAATCATCTTATCAAAACCAACCAAGCACATTTGATTGAAAGTTCAAAAGATATTGGTTATATATTGGGATGGGAAAAAACCAAAAATATTAAGGAAAAAGTCATTCAAAAGCAACTTTTTGTGGATTTGAACCCTCAAGAAGAAGTTTTAGTTGAGATTTTAAGAACATCTGAAAAAAGTATAGACGAAATAGCTTTATCATCTTCGATGCCTATTAGTCAAGTTTCTACTCAGTTGCTCATGTTGGAATTCAAAGGAATTGTAAAGCAATTGCCAGGGAAAAGGTATCAGTTGAGTTAAAAATAATAAATCATGATTTGGAAAGAAGAAAACAATCGATTAAAAAGAAATTTTGAATTTAAAAACTTTATAGAAGCCTTTTCATTCATGACTCAAGTGGCCTTTGAGGCAGAGAAAATCAATCATCATCCAGAATGGAGAAATGTTTATAACAAAGTAGAAATAACTTTAAAAACACATGATGCAAACAATACTATCACTGAAAAAGACCGAATTCTATCAGAAAGAATTGATATGATATACAAGAAGTTTGAAAATCAAAATTAAGCGTTAATTATTCTCTTTCTCCTTTTTTTACAACTAAAGGGTTGGCGTGGATTTCTTTGTATATGTTTCTGTTTTGGAAAATATCTACTGCTAAAAAAATAGCATTTCTAAAAGAAGTTTCATCTGCGATTCCTTGTCCAGCAATATCATAAGCAGTTCCATGGTCAGGAGATGTTCTCACTATTGGAAGACCGGCAGTAAAGTTAATTCCTGTTCCACCAGCTAATGCTTTAAAGGGAGTTAGACCTTGGTCGTGATACATGGCCAAAATAGCGTCAAAGTTTTTGAAGGCTCCTGAACCGAAAATCCCATCAGAAGCGTATGGGCCAAATGCTAAAACACCTTCTTTTTTTGCCATTTCTATTGCAGGTACAATAATATCTGATTCTTCGTTGCCCAACATTCCATTTTCTCCTGCATGAGGGTTGAGACCTAAGACTGCAATTTTTGGTTTTATGATGTTGAAATCTCTTATCAAAGATTGGTTCATCAAGATCAATTTTCTGAGGATAATTTCTTTAGTAAGAGTTTTATTGATTTCAGAAAGTGGAATATGATTCGTTGCTACACCAACTCTGAGGTTGTCTTTTGTCATAAACATCAAAGAATCGTCTGCATTAGAATATGCAGTTAAGTATTCCGTGTGTCCTGGGAACTTAAATTTATCACTTTGTATGTTTTTTTTGTTGATTGGGGCAGTTACTAACACATCAATTTTACCAGCTGCAATATCTTTGGTGGCACCTTCAAGGCTATTGAAAGCCACCGTTCCTCCTTCTTCAGATGAAATACCTGGCTCTATTTTGAATTCATCATCCCATAGATTTAACACATTGATTTTCCCTTCTTCGGCATGATCTGCATTGCTAATTTTTTTGTAATTGAACTGAATATTTAAACTTTTTCTGTAAAAAGAAGCAATTCTTGCTGAACCATAAATAATGGGCGTAATGTTAGACAAAACTCTATTATCTTCTAATGATTTCATAATCACTTCAAAGCCTACACCATTCAAATCTCCGATAGAAATCCCTACTCTTACCATATTGCTCATAGCCCCAAAAATACTTAATAATTGTTTTTTATAAAATCAAATAATAATCTAACACCTACTCCTGTTCCGCCTTTGGTAATATAACCTTTGGAAGCATTTGCCCATGCTGGACCTGCTATATCAACATGAACCCATGGGTAATCTGTGAAATGTTCTAAAAACTTACCAGCAGTAATGGCTCCTCCTTCTGCGCTACCAATATTTTTCAAGTCTGCAATTGGCGATTTGATTTCTTCAGCGTAGTCATCGTAAAAAGGAAATTGTACCATTCTTTCATGAGTTTCATATCCAGAATGAGATAGCTGCTCAAATGTTTCGTCATCCGCAGTTCCCATCATCACTGAAGCATAAGTTCCAATAGCTCTAACTGCAGACCCTGTAAGCGTTGCAAAATCAATGACCAATTCTGGCTTGTATTTTTTAGCATAACTCAATGCATCCGCCAATATCATTCTTCCTTCTGCGTCTGTATTCATAACTTCTACAGTAGTTCCGTCATACATTTTTACCACATCTCCAGGTGCAACAGCATTTCCACCAGGTCTATTGTCAGTAGCTGGAATTAATCCTACCACATGCACATTTAATTTTGCTTTTGCAATAGCATAAATAGCAGCAACTACAGTAGCAGCACCTCCCATATCACATTTCATAATGTCCATAGAATTTGGGGTTGGTTTCAAACTCAAACCGCCAGTATCATACACCACTCCTTTACCAACTAAAACAATAGGTTTTTTGTTTTTTGCTTTTGGTGTTTTGTATTCTAAGATATTGAAAGTACACGCGTCAACACTTCCTTGGTTTACAGATAGTAAACCTCCCATTTTTAGGGATTCAACTTTTAATTGGTCCAAAACTTCTACATTAAAACCTGCTTCTTTGCCAAGAAATTCTATTTCTTCAGAAAATTTTGGAGCATTAAGATATGAAACGGGCTCATTAACCAAATCTCTTGCAATATTATTAGCTTCAATAGTTATCCATAATTCTTCAGTTTTAGAAGAACTTATGTTATCTTCTTTCACAAAAATATTTTGTAAAGAATTTGCTTTTTCTTTCTTATTGGAAAAATATTTCAAAAATTGATAATTGCTCAAAGCCAAACCTTCAACTAGTAAAAGAGCGTTGTCGTTTTTGGTAAAAGCAGATACCAGTACATTTTCTGCTTTGATAGTATTGAGTCTAGAAGTGATTTTGGCTCCAGTCTGTCTTACTTTTTCTTTTGAAGCATAATCTTGTTTTTTGGAAACAAGTACTACAAAAGTTAAAACATTTAACTCATTAATTTCAAATACATCGCCATTAGACTTTACATCATTCTTTATAAGGTCCAGAATTTCTTTAGAAAAAGAAAGGTCAGCAATAGATTTAGTGTTTTCAATAACTATTACTTGATGGTTTTGAGTTTTATTTTTTTTAGACATTTGATACAATTTTCTCCAAAATTACATTTTATCGCGAACCTTTGATAGTATTTTTTCGTCATTTTAATAATTAATGTTAAAAAAATCGGTGTTATCGCAACATTTTTAGTAATTTAGTGTTTGTAATTTAATTAAAAATAATTTGTTTAAGAATTTACTCATATTTCTTTTTTTAATTCCAATTTCTATTCTGGCTTCCCACAATAGAGGAGGGGAGATTACCTATTTACATATGGGTGGAAATACTTATGAGTTTACCATAACCACATGTACAGACGTTGGGCCTCAGGCACAGGCTGATAGAAACGAATTATATATTGATTATGGCGATGGAGTAATAGATACATTAGTAAGAACTCAAATAGATCCTCAAATATTTGATCATCAAATAAATACTTACAAGGGAATACATTCATACTCTTCTGCTGGTACATATACTATCACAATGGCAGATCCAAACAGAAATGCAGATATTCTTAATATAAAAGGTGGAAATTCTGATACTGAGGTATTTGCTTTAAAAACAGTATTGGTCATTTCTCCCTTCGCTGGAAATAATAACAATTCTGTTCAATTTTATGAATGTCCTTGTCCAGCAATTGCTTGTGTAGGGAAAATTTATTGCTATAACCCACAAGCCGTAGATCCTGATAATGATAGTCTTAGTTACGAGTTAGTAGCTCCTTTGACAACTGACAATAATGGAAATGTCGTTTCAATGGGAATTCCTACCACTTATCAGTTTCCTCAAGATGTGGGTGGCGGTAACGTGAGTATTGACCCTCTTTCAGGAACTTTTTGTTGGGACGCACCAAGTATGATTGGCGAATACAATTTTACTATTCGAATTAGTGAATGGAGAAATGGTATTTTTGTTGGCTATGTAACTAGAGATGTTCAGTTAACAGTAATGGGAAATTGTAACAATACACCTCCAACCATTTCTTCCCCCGCAGAAATATGTGTAGTGGCTGGAGAAAACATCAATTTTAATGTTACAACAAATGATGTTGATGGAAATACAGTTTCACTGAGTGCTTCTGGAAATCCATTCACAGTTTTGTCGAATAGCGCAACATTTCCAAATGTATCAGGAAGTGGATCTGCTACTAGTAATTTTAACTGGAATACATCTTGCAGTCATATTAAGCCAGGGACTTATCAAGTTTTATTTGCTGCTCAAGACAATGGTGATCCTATATTCAGTAATTACAGTCAAACAATTATCAAAATTATTCCACCCAAGGTAACAGGAGTTTCAGCAAATCCTTTTGGAAATGGAGTAAATGTAACATGGGACCCATCTCTCTGTTCTAATGCTGAAGGGTATCATATATACAGAACTACTAATCCAAATTTTACTATGCCTGATTGCTGTGATAATCCAAATCCAATTGGGGTAGGTTTTTCTAGAATAGGGACAGTTTTTGGTACAAATAGCACTTCATTTTTTGATAATTCGAGTTTGTCATTAGGTATTGACTACTGTTATATTGTTACTGCCTTTTATAATATCAACCAAGTGGAAAGTTGTCCTTCGGATACTTCTTGTGCTAATTTAAAGAAAGAGGTGCCGATTCTTACCCATGTCACAGTAAATGAAACTGATGTTATAAACGGAATCGACTCCATAATGTGGTCAAAACCATCAGAATTAGATACCAACCAATTCCCTGGGCCATATCACTATAAAGTTTATAGAGGATTAAATAACAATACGATTAACACTTTTATTGGACAAACTGCATCTCAAAATTTACTATATCAAACAGATACTATCATCAATGATATAGGCATTAATACAGAAAGTACGCAACACTATTATAGAGTGGAATTGTATTATACTTTCAATGGTGCAGATAGTTTGGTGGGTACAAGTAATTCTGGTAGTTCTATTTTTTTAACTACCATTCCAAATGATAATGTCATTTTACTAAAGTGGACAGAAAATGTACCTTGGATCAATACGGATTATGAAATCTACAGAGCAACAAATTCCTCTGGTCCATTTAGTTTAATTGGGACTTCTACAATTAAAAGTTATCTTGATACAGGATTAGTAAATGGTGTAGCATATTGTTATTATGTAAAGAGCATCGGGTATTATTCAAATCCAAGTATTATAAATCCTATAGAAAATTTAAGTCAAATTGTTTGTGAATCACCTGTTGATTTGACGCCTCCTTGTCCACCAGTTTTGAGTATAGATGGTGATTGTGAACTTGGTGAAAATATGCTAACATGGACGAATCCAAATAATGATTGTGCAGATGATGTGGTTTCATATAATTTGTATTTCACTCCTGTAGAAGGAGATACGATGACACTTATTGCAACTTTTGACAGTCAGTTTGATACAACTTATACACATTCATTAAACGGTTCAGTAGCGGGATGCTATTCCGTAACTGCATTAGATTCCATTCAATATAACAATGAAAGTGATAGTAGTAACTTTGTTTGTTTTGATAATTGTCCATTATTTTCGTTGCCAAATGTATTCACTCCAAATGGAGATGGCGATAACGATTTGTTTAGAGCTTTGCTTCCTATTCGTCAAATAGAAAGTATCAATTTGGAAGTGTATAACAGATGGGGGCAAGTGGTTTATGCCACTTCAGATCCTTACTTTACGTGGGATGGGAGACATATAGAATCAGGAGAGCCCGTATCCGATGGTGTATATTATTACTTATGTTCCGTTAATACCATCAGACTTTCGGGTATTGAAACTGTTGATTTAACAGGGTTTATTCATATTTTTGATAATACGGGGGAAACTAGTAAGTAATTTCTTAGCATTTCAATCTATCAATTATTTATTAATTGTCAGTGACCATAATTTTCAATATATTTGAAAATAAATACAATTCCATATGTCACATTTATTCCTCATTATTTTATTTTTTTTAGTTTTTATTGTTTCTCCTAATAACTCATATTCTCAATCAAGTTGGGAAGCATTGATGTTGAAAGACGATTCCAACAAAACTTTGGAGGAAGTAAAAGATGCTTTCGAGAGAGAATGGGAAAATAAACCCTATAAAAAAGGTTTTGGATTTAAGCAATTTCACAGATGGGCACATTTTTGGGAAACGCGATTAAATCCAGATGGAACTTTTGCTTCTTACGAAAACATCTACAAAGAATTTAATGAATTTATGAGAGCCTATGAAAATTCTGGACTTGAAAAATCAAGATCGGTAAATGGAGATTGGGTTCCGATTGGACCTTTTGATTATACTTATACATCTTCATGGTCGCCAGGACAAGGAAGAATTAATGTAGTTGTTTCAGATCCAAATAATCCGCAAGTTATTTACGCAGGTGCTCCTGCTGGTGGTCTTTGGAAATCTATTGATGATGGAAGTACATGGACGCCACTTACAGATGATTTTTCTGCCATCGGAATTTCAGGTATTGCAGTTGATCCAAACGATTCTGATGTTATATATATTTCAACAGGAGATGCTGATGGAGGTGATACTTATAGTATTGGTGTATGGAAAACATTAGATGGTGGACTTACGTGGAATCCAACAGGAAATATAAGTGGACAAACACATAGAGTACTAATAGATCCTTTAGATAATAATACGATATATGTTGGTTCTTCATCTGGAATGTGGAAATCAACCAATGGAGGTAACACTTGGTCGAATATACTCCCTCAAAATATCAAAGATATTGCAATAAAACCTAATCAATCGAATACCATCTACGCAGCTTCTCCTAATGTTTTTTATTACAGTAATGATGGAGGAAATTCTTTTAACACAGCTTCTGGACTTCCTCCAACTGGAGAAAGAATTGTGATCGGTGTAACTCCAGCAGATGATGAATATGTTTATATTTTGAGCGCAGACGATAATTATGAAATGCAAGGTTTATATCGTTCCACTAATTCTGGTGTATCATTTAATTTGAGATACAGTAATGATGATATTTTTGATCAAAGTGGTCAAGCTTGGTTTGATTTGGCTATGTGTGTGTCTCCAACTGATCCTGAAATGATTTTCACTGGAGTATTAAATGTTTGGAAATCTACTAATGGAGGTAATTCTTTTTCTCAAGTAAATAGTTGGTCTGATCCGGGTTCACCTGCCTATACTCATGCAGATATTCATTATCTTCATTATCACAATGGTTCATTGTATTGTGGAAGTGACGGTGGCGTTTATCGATCTGATAATGATGGTGTTTCATTTGAAGAATATAATAGTGGGCTTCAAATAGGTCAATTTTATACAATAGCTGTTTCACAAAACGACCCAACTACAATAGCTGGTGGATTACAGGATAATGGAGGTTTTGCCTACACAAATAATGTGTGGAAAGTTTATTATGGAGCAGACGGAATGGAAAGTGCTATAGACCCTAACAATTCTAACAATATATATGGTATGATACAATTTGGTGATCTTTATCAAACTACAGATGGAGGTACAAATCTATCTGGCCTTGGGAGTCCTGAAAATGGAGTTTGGGTAACACCAATGCAAATTGATCCAAACAACGACAGAATTTTAGCAGGATATAGCGAATTGTATGAATATACTCAAGCAAACGGATGGATAAGTTTATCAAATTTTGGATTTTCAAATAATTTAAGACATTTAGAAATCTTTGAAGGAAATTCTGATGTTATTCTTGTTGCAACAAACAATCAAGTTTTTAGAACTAGCAACAATGGAAGTACTTTTACAGAAATTACTAATAATATCGAGGCTGTAACATTTTCAAGTTTTGTAATCACATCTATTGAAATCAATCCAAACAATGAAAATGAAATCTGGATTACTATTGGAGGCGCATCTGCATCAAATAAAGTTGTATATAGCAACAATGGAGGGCAGTCATGGATCAATATTTCGGGAAATCTTCCTAATATTCCAACACATATAGTGAAGCATGAAAATGGTAGTGATGGTGGTATTTATGTTGGAACCGATGTAGGAGTTTATTATTCCAATAATTCTATGAATAATAATTGGATTCCATTCATGGACAACTTACCTAATGTCATTGTGAATGATCTAGAAATTATTGAAAGTGCTGGTATTATTAGAGCAGGAACTTATGGAAGAGGTGTTTGGCAAACTGGAACTTTTGAAGCTTCCACAATTTCAAATGATGCAGGTTTGACCAACTTGGAAAATGTGTCCGGAACACTTTGTGAACCGGATGTTGCCGCAGTATTTAAATTGATTAATTCTGGAGTGGACACACTTTTTTCAGTAAATATCAATTATGTTTTTAATGGGGGTAATGTCAATACATTTCAATGGCAAGGCACTCTTCCAAGTTATCAATCAGAGCAAGTTACATTACCTTCTCAAAACTTAGGGGTAGGAAGTCATAATTTTATGGTATATACTTCAGAGCCGAATGGAAATAATGATGGTAATTTGAATAACGATACTTTAATTTCTCAATTTACAATTTCAGATGCTATTTTAATTGATTTAGAAATCATGTTGGATTGTTGGGGAAGTGAAACCACTTGGGATGTAAAAGATCAAGTAGGTGCTTTAGTAGCATTTGGAGGTCCTTATGCAGATAATTCCCCAGAAGTAATTGTAGAAGAAAAACTTTGCTTGCCAGATAATCAATGTTATGAATTTAATATTTATGACACTTATGGTGATGGCATGAATGGTTCAGCTTATGCTCCTTCATGTACAACTGATGGAAATTATTTTATCTATGATATTGATGGAAATATATTGGCATCTCTTATTGCTTCAAATTCTGATTTTGGATTTCAAGAAACCAATGAATTATGTGTCAATTTTGATAATACATCTGGTATTTCGGAATACAATACAATTTTTTTATCTGTTTTTCCTAACCCAACTAAAGATTTGGTAAATATTACTTTCAAATTAAATAAAAGCGAAGAAGTTAATATTCAACTTTTTGATATGAATGGTAAAATAATACATCAAAAAGAACACCTAGGAAACATCGGAAATAACCAAGTGTCTTTTGATTTAAAATCAGTTAGCGCAGGCTTTTACTATCTGTCTGTCAATCAATCCAAAGTAAAATTAGTGAAAAAATAATATTATTTTTTCCCTGTACTTCCAAATCCTCTAGCACCTCTATCTGTTTCTGAAAGTGTTTTTACTTCATGCCAAATAACTTTCGTGTATGGAGCTACTACCAATTGCGCAATGCGTTCTCCATCTTCGATGATAAAATCTTCGTTGGATAAATTAATTAAAATCACTCCGATATCTCCTCTGTAATCAGCGTCAATGGTTCCAGGAGAATTTAGAACCGTAATTCCTTTCTTGAAAGCCAGTCCACTTCTTGGTCTCACTTGCGCTTCATACCCGTCAGGTAGCGCAATGCTTAATCCTGTTGGAATTAATTTTCTTTCTAATGGTTTGAGTGTAACTTTTTCATCGAGATTTGCTCTCAAATCCATCCCAGCAGAAAGGTCTGTTGCGTAATGTGGAGTTTCGTGTTTTGAGTTATTTATGATTTGTACATTCATTTTAATCACGATATTTTTTGTAAAAATAAGCAAACCATAATACCTAAAATAAATTTTTTTTAAATAATTTTCACAACGTAAATATATTACGTTGTATAGGTAGACCTTTGTAGTGTCAAATTAATAAAACAATTAAAAATGGAAGCAAATACACTGGATCAAATTTTGAATAAAGCATCTGAAATTCAATTAGAGCAAATGGTTTATGAATCAAATGATGATGGAATGATGTTGTATTTTAAAACCATCATAAACAACAAGTCATACCATTCTAAAATGTCTATCGATTGGTCGGGTTTAAATTGGATTATTGGAAAATATGCCCAATTAGGTCATGATATCTATGATGCTATCACTTCTAAATTATTTGACTCTAAAGATAGGTTTAGAGAATATCAATTTGAAAATGAAATAAGACTTAAGAAATATGAAGAAGCTTTAGTAGCTTAATACCAACTTTAAAAAAATATAAATTATGAGAAATTTAAACCTCACTTCACAAAATGCTATTCACCCATTGCCAATAATGGGAATTCTAACTCACGTTGCTGAATTGGCTCATCATGACATGATCTATATATATCACAAGTTGCAAAAAGGAACTCAACTAACAGTTCAGAAAGATGAAACTAGATTTTGGGATAGCGAGTCTTTGGCTGTTTATTTTGGAGGATTCAAACTTGGTTACATTTCTAAAAAAACGAGTGCTATGATTCAGAGACTAATAAAAGAAGGAAGCGTAATTAATGCTACTGTAAAAAGCGTGAATAAAGACAAATTTAAACCACTATCTGAATTAGATATCGAAGTTCATGTTATGCCTTAGTAGTTTTTAGGGGTTAGTTTTTAGCTCTTAGTGATTGGCTCTTAGTGGTTAACTCATAGTATTTCAGCCAATAAACAAATCAACTATTTAACTAATTGTTAGATACCGTCTTTTGTGCTTTTTAGCAGGTTGTAAAGAAAATCTCTAGCTCTAAAAAGTTGTGCTTTTACTGTTCCTAAAGGTAAATCAAGTTTTTCAGCTATTTCATCATAACTTAGTTCTTGAAAGTAGCGCATTTCAATCAACATTCTGTATCTTGGTTTAAGTCTTGTCACCACTTCTCTCATAATGATTAGCTTTTGTTCTTTGATAGCTTCTTGTTCGGGATTAAGATTTTCGGATTGTAATTCTATCATTAATGAGTCGCCATCATCGTTATTGTATCTATTATCTAGCGATATAACATTTTTCTTTTTCTTTCGAAGAAAGTCAATACAATTATTAGAAGCAATTTTGAATAGCCAAGTACTAAATGCAAAATTAGGAGTGTATTGAGAAAGCCTATTGAATGCTTTTCCAAACGCTTCAATTGTTAAATCATCTGCATCATCAGAGTTATTTACCATTTTGAGTAACATAAAGTAGACAGAATCTTTGTATCGATCCATCAACTCTGCAAATGCTTTTTGGTCACTTTTATGAACGGCACGTTGCACCAAACCAAAATCGTGTTTTGCTTTGTCTGATAAATGACTAATGTCAGGAAGTTCTTCACTCATAATTATCAACGTAGTTTGTCGTATCTTTTATTGGTAAAATATAAATACGGATTTAAATATAACATTATTATTTCAAAAAGCGGAATTAAAACTATTATATCTTTTGATTTCATTGTTTTAAAGACTCTATAACTTGCAATATATTGCAAAATTAGTCTAATTATTATCATTGCAATTGGAATGTGCCAATAAGGAGTAATAATAGAACTTACAATTGCTAATGGAAGAAAAAATAGATAACTCAAAGGGAATAATCCCAGAAGGAATTTGTGAAATGTTTTATAATGTTTTCCAGTAGTTAGATGTCTTCTTTTTTGGATTCTCCATGTTTTAAGTGTTGGTTTGGGTTGAGACAATGCAATAGAATCAGGAGAAAAACTGATCGCAACATTTTTGCTGTTAGCGGTTTCATTTACAAATAAATCATCATCTCCAGAAGCAATATGATAATGACTTTTGAATCCTCTAACACTGTCGTACAGTTCGTTTTTGTAGCCTAAATTCCTTCCAACACCCATATATGGAACTCCAGCTTTGGCAAATGACAAGTATTGTAAAGCAATATTACAAGCATCATATCTGATTAGTTTGTTTGCAAACCCTTTTTTAGAAACAAATCCTCCAGCCCCTAGAACAATTTTCTTTTGACTTGAAAATTTAGACGCCATTTCTTTTAACCAGTTCTTTGAAACGGGATAACAGTCTGCATCGATAAAAATTAATTGGTCATATTTTGCGGCTTTTACACCTAGCGTGAGCGCATATTTTTTTGCATAACCATCTTTACCATTTTCAGGAATATTTACTAATTTTATTTTAGGATGCTTCAATGAAAAGGCTTCCATAACATCCCAAGTTTCGTCCCAACTTCTATCATTAACCAAAACTACTTGAAATTCAGGATAATTTTGGTCTAGTACCAAAGGCAGATATTGCATAAGGTTTTGCTCTTCGTTTCTTGCACAAATAATTACAGAAACTGGTTTCAATTCATTCGACTCTGATTCTCTTTTTCCTTTGACTGTCATTCTTAAATAGAAAATCAAAAAATAAAGGAGTTGAATCAGAAAAAAGAATCCTGTTGCTATGAGTAATATTTCGGGAATACCTATTTTCAAATTGATACAATTATTTCTATTACAAAATTAGACTTAATATATTTTGTGAAATCAAAAACTTAATATTGTAATTAACAATGGTTTTTTGGAAAGAATATTTGGAAATCGACTTTCTTAGTTTGATGATACAGAAATCAACCCTGAAAGAATTTGTTTCGCTGCTTTTTGTTCTGCTTTTCGTTTGGTAGAACCTTTCGCTTTAGCTTTTTCTACACCATCAATGAGAATCGCCATCACAAAAGAAACACCGCCATTATCTTCTTGAATTTCTTCAAGCATTTCAAATGTTATATCTTGTTTATTTTTCTGGCACTGTATAATGAGTTGACTTTTGAAATCAATATTTTGCTGAACTACTTCATCAAAATTAAAAAGTTCGTTGAAAATGTTTTTACGCAATATTTTTCTGGTCATTTTATAGCCATGATCTAAATACAACCCACCAATTATAGATTCAAAAGCATTTCCAAGTAAAGAATTAAACTTGTTTTTCGATTTTTGATAATCAATAAGTGGTTCGAGACCTAATTTTTCTCCAATAGAGTTGAGATTTTCTCTACTTACAATTCGAGCTCTCATTTGGGTGAGTTCGCCTTCAGATTTTTTAGGAAATTTAAGGTATAAAATTTCTGCAACTATTGCACTTAATAGTGCGTCTCCTAAAAACTCGAGTCGTTCATTGTTGTCACCTTCCAACTTTTCTGTTTGAACAGATTTGTGAGTTAATGATTGAACATACAATTTGATGTTTTTGGGGCGTACACCAAAACTTGTTTTAATAAAATAATCAACTTGTTTTTCTCGGTCTGAAAATTTATGACCGAAAAGTAAGTATTTACGCATTGTATTTCTTTACAATAATAGATGTGTTGTGTCCACCAAATCCAAAAGTATTGCATAAAGCGGCTCTAACCTCTCTTTTTTGTGCTTTGTGAAAAGTGAAGTTTAATTTGTAATCAATTTCTTCATCTTCTACTTCAAAATTAATTGTTGGGGGAACAATATCTTCTTGAACTGCTTTAACACAAGCAATTGCTTCAATAGCACCGGCAGCACCTAATAAGTGACCAGTCATTGATTTTGTAGAACTAATATTCAGATTGTATGCATGTTGTCCAAAAACTTCTTTGATTGCTTTAGTTTCAGCAATATCACCTAAAGGTGTTGAAGTTCCATGAACATTTACATAGTCAATCTCATTAGGGTCCATTTGAGCGTCATCTAGTGCTGCTCTCATTACATTGATAGCGCCTAATCCTTCTGGATGAGGAGCTGTTAAGTGATATGCATCTGCAGAAAGTCCTCCACCTACAACTTCAGCGTAGATTTTAGCCCCTCTTGCTTTTGCATGTTCTAATTCTTCTAAAATTAATGCCCCAGAACCCTCTCCAAGAACAAATCCGTCTCTTGTTTTGTCGAAAGGTCTAGATGCTTTTGTTGGGTCATCATTTCTAGTAGATAATGCTTTCAAAGCATTGAAACCTCCGATTCCAGCAATATTAACTGCAGCCTCAGAACCTCCAGAAACAATAACATCTGCTTTTCCTAATTGAATCAACATTAAAGAATCAATTAAGGCATTTGTAGCTGATGCACATGCAGAAACTGTGACATAATTAGGTCCTCTAAATCCAAATTTCATAGAAATATGACCAGCGGCAATATCTACAATCATTTTTGGTATAAAGAATGGGTTGAATCTTGGTGTGCCATCTCCTTGAGCATAGGTAAAACATTCCTCTTGGAATGTTCCTAAACCACCTATTCCAGATCCCCAAACAACACCGCAACGATCTAAATTTAATTTTTCTAAATCAAACCCAGCATCATTTACAGCTTCAATAGACGAAAACATTGCATATTGAGAAAAGAGGTCAAGTTTCCTTGCCTCTTTTCTTTCAATAAGATCCTCAACATTAAAGTTTTTTACTTCGCAAGCGAACTGTGTTTTGAACAGGCTTGAATCAAACTTGGTAATGGGTGCAGCACCGCTAACACCATCAACTAAATTTTTCCAAAATTCATCTAGTGAATTTCCTATTGGAGTCAATGCTCCCATACCTGTTACAACAACTCTTCTCTTACTCATAAAACTTTTCGCAATAATGATTGATTACATGTTTTTTTCAATATAACTCACAGCTTCACCAACCGTCTGGATGTTTTCTGCTTGATCATCTGGGATAGCGATGTTAAATTCTTTTTCAAATTCCATAATAAGTTCAACTGTGTCCAAAGAATCTGCTCCTAGATCATTTGTGAAACTTGCTTCTAGAGTTACTTCTCCTTCGTCAACACCCAATTTATCTACGATAATTGAGATTACTCTTGATTTTACGTCTGACATTTTTTCTTTTTTTAATGATTATTTCAACTTGCAAATAAAATACTTTTCATCAACCCTGCAAAATTCTTTTAAGGAAAGTTATCCCCAATTTGCAAAATATTATGTTTTTTTATGTTTAATGTTTTATAATTCTCCTTTTTTCATCTTGTTGTACTTTGCAGAAAGATATGCTAATACATTGGTAAAAGCTTCGAACGCTTCGGAAGTACCTTCGCTTATTTCTTTGCCTTGAATTTTAAGAATGAGTTTTGCATATAGTGCATTAAAAAAAACCTCTATATTGGAAGCATTAGGATTATTGGATACTTTTTTAAATTCTTCCAAAAATTGCTCAGCAAACGAATAGATGTTGGCATATTTTTCATCTTTATAATAATCGATCAAAGAATTGTGCAAATAGCTCATTTCCATAATAACATCATTGACTTCATGAAGATGTCCCGCTTTTTCAATTCTTTGGAGTTTCATCTTTTGAATAAGGGAAACATACCATTCTTTTAGTTCTGATTTTTGTGCATCGGTAAGTTCTTGTTGGTCTATAATGAAAGTGATGATTTTGTCTATTTCAAAACCACAGGCTCTTACCACATCTTCAATTTGCCACATGTAGAGCACATATTCTGCTATATTTTCCTCTTTTTTTTGTCGAGATATATACATAATTGTGTCTAGTTCTCTCCTAGGTTAGCGTAAGCTTGATTGAGTTCTTTAATAATTTGATGGGTGATATCGTGTTGAGGATTAGCATAAATAACCTGACCTCCAAGTTGATAAGAAATAACATAATCATACCCTAATCTTTGTCCAATTTCTTGCATAAATTCTTCAGTCATTTCTAAGTAACTTAAATTTGCCATTTGTGCATTTTGTTGCAATTGACCTTGAAGTTTTTGTTCTTCTTGCATTATGGTTTGCTCCAACTGCATTATTTCTTGTTGTTTCATTTGCAATTCAGTATTACCTAAAATAGGTGCTTCTTTTTGAAGTGCACTTAATTTTTTTTCGTATTTTCCGTACATGTCACTCAACGATTTTTCAGCTGTTGCTTGCTGTTCGGCTAAAGAGTTTTGCATTTTGATTGCTAAATCATAATATTTCCCAACCGAATCTCCATTGGCCCAAGCGATTCGCACTCCGGTAGAATCCAAAATGTTATTTGATGCAGAGCCATCATTAGAAATTGTGGTAGAATTTTCTGACTTCGAACTTGCGCTAGGTTTGCTAGTAAAGTGTAATACAAAAAGTACAATTACTAATACAAAAAGAACTACATTTGTGATGGTTAACTTTTTAACATCCATTTTATTATCTGTTGTTTTTATTTAATAGGTATTTATATTTCTAAATGCTTCGCCAAAATCTTTTCCCATTTCTACAAAACGCATCCAAACTTTTTCCAAAAATTCATTGGAAACTAACTTCTCCATATCTTCCATTCCAGAAACATCAGGTGCATTAAGTCTATAGATTTGCTCGTACTGATCCAATACGATTTTAACGATATATTTATTTTCTCTGAGGAAAATACTTATATCCAATTTAGGATGTGGTATTTTTGTTACTGTTCGCAAAACGGCAACAAAGTTACAAACCCAAAATCATAAAACAATAAAAAAAAGTAAAAAGTGACTAAGCCAAAGCAACATTGTCAAAAAGAGAGTATTCACAAAACTCAAATGGAATTTTCACCATGAATGCAAAATCTTGCCCAACCTCAAACATATCGTCTTCGTCTGCTTGATAATGCCATTTTACTGAAACGTCAGAACCACTTTCCAAAAGTTCGTTGAGTTTGTAAAACATAAAAAGAATTCTTTTGCTTGATGAAATATTAAAATAATCTAATTTGATAGATATTTCAGTTTTTGCGTGTGGCTTTTTAACGTATTCTCCTAACCATTCCAAAACTGGTTTGAAAAATTGTTCAGCATCATTATCTATTGCTTTTCCTTCGATAGTAAAAACACCTGTTTCTACATTGAAGTCAATTTTTGGAGTAGTTGCTGTTGATTCAATTAATAGTGATTCCATGTATCAAATTTTCATTGGTTCTGCTAATATCCAAATAATAATCGACATATTACATTAAATTCTACCAAAATCTATCAATCGGAGATTAAAAATCTTTTTTATTCGACAAAGGTTTTAATGAAAGTTTAATAGTTTTTTATAATAAAGACTAAAAGACAAAAGATAAATAATTAGACAAAAGACTTTTATTGTACACGGTAAAGTGTCTTATGTCCAATATTTAGCATCATGCTTCTTTTGTCTTCAGATTTTCTACTTATATAAATTACACTTTGAGATATCTCCGCTCTTGAACCAATGACAAGAAATCGAAATGATAAAATATTTCCCACAGATTACGCAGAATAAAATCAGCGAGATTTGTGGGAGAAATTTCCTCCCCCTTATCCCCCCTACTTACGCTTCGGTTAGTGCTAAACCAAAGGGGGAATTAACATTCAACTATCATTTTAACTAATGCTGTTAAAAAAAAGTGGTTACTCGATATGATAAATAACATTCAAAAGTTTCTGAAACTCAGAACCACAAACCTCGAACTCCGAACTAACACCTAGCGTCTAAAATCGAATTTTCAAATTATCTCATTTTCAAATTAATCAATTATATAATTATCCATACAATTCAATTCCATACCTTTTTTCAAAACCTGGAATGCCTTGCAAGCCTCCAGAATGAACTAAAATGATGCTAGAACCATCAGGAAAATATCCTTTTTTGATTTGATCAAAGACCGAAAAAAATTGTTTTGCAGTGTAAATGGGATCTAATTTTATGTGAGTTTTATCATAAAACCAACGCATAAACTCAATTAATTCTTCTTTATATTTTGCATATCCACCAAAATGATAATCTGTCCAAACTTCAAACTGAGTGAATCCAGGACTCCATTTTTGAACTTCTTCGGTTATAAAATCTTTGCCTTTGAGTACTTGTACACCGATAACTTTTTGATGTGATTTTAACTTTCTTATCATTCCTGCTAAAGTTGCACCTGTTCCACAATCTATCGAAATGTAATCAAAGTCTATATCAATTTCTGAAATAATAGCTTCACACCCTTTTACACCTAATTCATTTGCGCCTCCTTCAGGAATGATATAATAGTCTGGGTACTGATTTTGAAGTTCAATTAAATAGTCTTTGGAGTTTTTGTTTCTATAACTTGTTCGATTTTCAAAAATCAATTTGGTGTTTTGACTTTCGCAAAAAAGTAATGTTTCACTTTTGGGAGCAATATCATCTCCTCTAACAACAGCGATACAGTTTAATTTGTATTTATTACATACAAATGAAGTAGCGCTTAGATGATTGGAATGTGCCCCGCCAAATGTTAAGATACCTTTGTAAGCGTTTTTTAAAACAAACTCAATATTGTATTTGAGTTTTCGCCATTTATTCCCACTAATAACTTGATGGATTTCATCATCTCTTTTTATAAATAGAGTGATGCTTTTTTCTTTAAGAAATTCGAGATTTAAAGTTTGTAAAGGAGAGGGAAGCAACATTTTGTTTATTGATCTATCACTTTTATCTCGATTCTTCTATTCTTATCTCTTCCCCATCGATAAGCATTAGGCGCAATAGGGTTTTCAGATCCGCAACCTGAAAATGTAATCCTTTCTTCTTCAATACCTTTTTCTAATATGTAATCATGAACCGCTTGTGCTCTTTGTTGTGAAAGTAACACGTTTTTTTCTGGAATGCCACTGATGTCTGTATATCCCATTACTTCGATTTTTAATTTTGAATTTTCTTTCAACACTAAAACCAATTCATCTACAACTTGTTTACATGAGTCCACTAAAACAATTTCACCAGGTCCAAAAACAACATTTTGTAACAACATTGATTTTCCAATGGGTGTTTTTAAGATGGTATTTACGGGAATCAAAACTTCTTCATCTACATTCAAAGTTTCTTCATCCACCAATTTATCTAAAGATTCTGCTTTTTTGCTGATGACTTTAATTTCTATTCTTCTATTAGCTTCTCTTCCATCTTTGGATTTGTTGCTATAAGCAGGTTTTGCAGAACCAAGTCCTTTATAAGAGATTCTATTGGCTGCAATTCCCTCACCTATAAGAAAGTCATAAATAAATTGTGCCCTTTGTTGTGAAAGTGTTTTGTTGGACGCTTCATTTCCAGATTTATCCGTATGACCGCTAATTTCTATAGTCATCTCTGGATTTTTTTGTAAAGCATATAATAAATTTTTCACATCTGTATTTCCTTCCACATTTGAGAAACTTGTTTTGCCTGGGCCAAATTTTACATTTTCCAAAATCATAATCGTACCTACTGGAATCGCTTCGGGAACTATGGCTAAGTGTTCGATAGAAATATGCAATTGTGAACTATCTATAAACTCTGGCATTGGAGCACAAATTTTATTTCCAATAGAATCACTGATGATAAATTCACTATATGGTTTGAAATTGATGATTCTTTCCCTTATAGAATTGTATCTTGGGCTATTGTTGGCACCATCTGTTCCCAAATCCCAGTAAGCGGTGGCATCTAAATCGCTAAAGCCACAAAACTGTTTTAAAATTACAGCAGCCAAAAATCCACTGGCATGCCAACCATTCCAACAATGCAAATATACAGGACCTACTGTTGAGTCAATGGCACTCTCATAAACCAGTTTCAACATTTCGTACACATGATTGTCATCAAAATAATCATATTGGTGATATGCCATTTCATTGATGGCACCGTTTAGACAATCACAGTCTTTTTGAGTCGGAGCAGTTTCAAAGTTGTTTCTATATAAATAGATTGAATTCGAAAAGCCTTCTTTACATAGGTTCTCGATACCATCATTGGGCAATGGATTGTGATTGTGTCTTTTATTTTCTTTGTGATAATGATTGTTGGCACCACCTCTGTATGCTACACCATGAAGAATGGGTCTCATGTTTCTTGCACCGTACAAACTATCGAAGCCGTTTCCCCAATTATCAACTACTTTATACATCAAATCTGTTTCAGTGTATCTTTCTTTGTAAAAATCGGATGTAAGGTAGAAGTCCGGATTATAAATTTTATGCTCAAAATCTTCCTCAGGGCAAATTTCAGGAAAAGTTTTTTGAAGTAATTCTTCTTCAGTAAAAAGTGAATCTTTGATAGTTGTATCCCCAAAAGCAAAGCCTTGTTTAACAAAACTTGAATTGGCATGAGCATAAGAACCAAGTAAAACTAATATATATAAAAAAAATAACCTCATAATTACAAAGGTACTGATACGTAACAAAGCAAGTATGAGGTTACAAAAGAGTTGTTAACAAGTTGTTTTTTACTTTTTAAATTCTTGTACAAATTTCTCTAATTCAATAATTCTTTTTTCTTGATTATCAATAATTTGTTGTTGTTCTTGAATAGCTTTTGTTAAAATAGGTATAATTCTGGTATAATCCATCATATATAGATCTTGTTTTTCTTTATTTGCTGAACTGTTAGGGTAAACCATTTTGCCAAGGTTAGTGTCAATTGATTTTAATTTCACAATTTCAGGTAAAATTTCTTTTACTTCTTGAGCAATAAATCCGAATTCTAATTGATTGTTACTTGAAAGAAAAGAGTACTCAGGTCTATAAAAATATGATACAGGATTTAATTGATTAATAATTCCTAAAGCTTTTTCTAAAGGTTTAATATTATCTTTTAGAGTAGAATCTGAAACGTTAAAAGCCCCACCTGTATAACCTAAGTCATTTATAAATAATCCACCGAATCCAGTGTCAGCTCCTCCAGAATTAAATCTACCTCCTACAACACCAATGCTTTGCCAATCATTTGTTGTTCCATAAACTCCATCACCACCAGCACCAGAAGTAATTCCTAATCCAAAACTTCCTGTGTAAGTACCATATGTTACTCCTTCAATTGCGTTGTTTGGATTAGCTGTGTTAGTATTAGTGCTTGATAAACTTACGCCTGAATTACTTGCGTTTTCAAAATTTGCCATAGATGTAGCACCAACAACTACTCCTCCATTAGTCATTTGAAACATATTGTTTGGAGCTGCAGTTCTTATTCCAACTCTATCTGCTCCTGCATCTATAAAGAAAATATTTGCCTGATTATCTGATTCAATTCGAAATTCAGTATTAGCGCCTGTTTCATTGAAAATAGTTGCACCATTGGCAATACTGACTCTTTCCACACCTCCAGTTGATATACCTAAGTCATCATTTCCAATTCTGTAAATCCCCATATTGTTATCACCATTCCAAGAATAAACTGGTGTAGCAGCTGTACCGTTGTTAAAAGCTCTTAAATGTCCTCCTGTAGTCATCTCAAATCGTTGAACGTTATTAGTTCTAAATTGTAAGCCAACATTGTTTGTAGTTCCAACGAAATTAGTTGCTGCTGTGGTTCCAGCATTACCAAGTGTGGTCCATGCAGCATTTGTTGAAGTAACTGGTCCTCCAGAACCAGCAGTACCGTTAACTACAACATTTCCATTAGCATTAAAGGAAGGTGCGGTTAGAGTCCATGATGGTCCCTGAGGTCCAACTGGTCCTTGAATACCTTGTATCCCTTGTGGCCCAGCAGGTCCAGTTAATCCAATTGGTCCTTGAGGCCCAGCAGGTCCAACAGCACCAGTTAATCCAATAGGTCCTTGAGGACCAACTGGACCAACTGGGCCAATTCCAGTTGCTAATTTTTCCCAAGCAGCTCCATCCCAATAGTAATAACCTGGGGTGACATCATTTATTGTTGCAGTATTATAAACCAATAAAGAAGTGGCTGGAGCAGTAACAGGGCCTGCTGCGTTGGTTGCTGTAAGCGCTACTCTAGGAACTAATATACCTTTGTCTGTAGCCACCACATCAAGCATGGCGCTGTTTGCTGGGTTGGCTCCATTATTATTAATTCCTACTCCTTGTCCAAAAGACAAACTCGCAGCAAAAATAAAAAACGATGGGATTAATATTTTTTTCATAGTTGAGATTATTAAATTTATCTTAAAATCAATTTTTTGGTCATTTTATTTTGGTCGTTAAATAATGTAATCATATAGGTGCCAAAAGCTAAATTTTCATCTTGAATATCAAATCTATTGAAACCTTGTTTTGCTTGCAACAAACTTGGGCTTTTAATTTGTTTACCCAAAGCATCATAAATAATCATTTCGTAGTCAGCATCAAAACTAGAAGTCAATTCAATGGTAATTTCTCTAAGGTTAGGAGCGTACACATTAAGTCCATTATCCCCCATGCAAGGATTCACTTGAATGGGATCATAAAATTTTGTGTTACCATCAAAATCGACTTGTGCAATTTTATAAAAAACATTGCTACTGGCACCTACTTCATCAGTGTAGGAGTAGTTTTGAATGTAACTACTGTTTCCATTTCCGATAATGGTTGCAATTTTCTCAAATTCATATCCATTTTGGCTCTTGTGAATTTCAAAATAGTCGTTATTCAACTCGGAGGCTGTTTGCCATTCTATAACAATTCCGTTATCTTCACAATTTCCATTAAAATAAGTCATTTCTACTGGTAGTGGCTCACTCATATCAGCCAATGTCCATGTTCTGTACCAAGTGCCAGCGGGAGGATTTACTCCAGAAACGATTCCAGGTACAGCGCCATTTCCATAGATTCCATTGGGAATTCCTGCTGTAAACCATCCAAACCATTTGTTTTGAGTACCATCATATTGTTGAGCACCCAAATTGTTCGTAGCTAACACATTTCCTCCTCCGATTTCATCAGGGTGTAAACTATAGTTAAATATAATCGTGGGTGTAGGAAAAGTGGTAAATGTTTGACCAGTTCCCAATGGATCTCTCACATCAATAACCCAAAAGCGATCTATGGCATATTCAGAAACATCTGCTTGTCCATTGGCGCCCGCCATGTGAACAACCTCAGAAGGCCATGGTTGATTGTTAGAGGCTGGACCAGGTGAAACTTCCCAAGAAGAAAGTGCCATATAGCCGTTTCCAACACCAGCACTAGAGATATTTATTTGTAGCGGAATTTTGTTCATCCCAGTTCTAGCAGTAAAAGGCACATTGTAATTTCCAGTACCTGTCCCATTGTTCCATTTAATATAGTCAAACTCACCATTGGTAATGATATTTCCACCTGTTCCAGAAGTGGTTATTCCATTAGGGTGGGATTGATTCACCACCAAAACTGCTTCATCACCTATTGTACCTCCGTTAATAACAATAAAGGCATCATTATTAATTACAAGTGCATTGTTTTGAGCAACAAACACAAGTGAAACACTAATAAAAATATATAAAAACAGGGCTTTCATAGTTAAAATTATTAAATCATTAAGCAAATGTAACATATATTTGCTTGACTTCAAGTTGTTTTTACTAAAAAATATACTATATAGTTTAATTTAATATACAAATGATTGTTTTTAAAATGTAATCAATTGTAAAAATCATTTGAATTTCGTTAATTCAATGATAAACTTACTATTTCTTTGATACCTTTATTATCAAAATAAGATCCAACTAATTACCTATATTAGAATTAGTTTTAGATACTATCTTGTCTTTATAATTCTTACAGGACTGTAAATATGCTCATAAGACTTAATAATCAGAATATAAGACCCAGCGGCAAAATCCGAAATGTTACTTTCAAATTTGTTTAGTCCCGAACTTACTGATATTATTTCTGATTTAAGAAGTTTTCCATTCATGTCAAAAATTTGAAATTCCCCGTCATCAAAACCATCTTCTGAGAAAATATTTATTAAATATTCTCCATTATTGGGGTTAGGAGAAACAAATATATTATTCGTAGATTTACAATTCACTTTAACTGGTCCAAATAATTCTTGATTATCATTAATATCTTTTTGAATAATTCTATAATAAATGTCTTCTACACTTCCTTCATCCTGAATTTGATAATTTTGTAAAGTTGAACTATTTCTTGCTCCATTTACTTCAGAAACAAAATTCCAATTTGCAAAATCTGTAGATTTTTCTATGATAAACTTATCATTATTTGTCTCAGACAATGTTGACCATTCCAAAGTAACGATATTAGTTTGTTCATTACAATTGATATTAATCTCACCCATTGTAACAGGCAAAGGACTATTAATTAAACTTCCATGAATCCAAAATTCTGAAAAATTAGGAATTGAATAATCAACATATCTAGAATTTGCGACAGGAGTAGGACTGTAAGCACTCACCAATCCATTATTAGTTTGGGTATAAATTGTAGAGCCACCTGAACCTCCTAATAAAGGACAGTTGTCTGCGGCAATATTATTGACATTAATAGGACCAGAATATTTACTTAAAAATAAAGTGTTATGTCCTGCAATGTTATCATGGTCATTCAAGTTGCTATTAGCCGCAGTAAACAATTGATCATATTCCCCACCAGGTGAATTGTCATAAGGAAGCCTTACAGTAACAGGGTTTACTGGTTGAAATTGAGGTGTAATTACCCAATGTCTAGCCATTGTAGTGGTAATCCAATTCAAACTGGGGTTATTGCAAGCAGGGACATCAAGTGGTGCAGGTTCTAAATAAGAAGTTACAGCAACATTACCTAAGTTTTGACCATTAGAATTGATAGATGCTAAAAGTCTCCCACTTGCATGGTAAAAATGAATAAAATTATTGTCATTCACCACACAAACTGCATTTTCATTGTTTAAACCTAAAGCATTTCCTGCTGTAGGAAGTGTAACTGTTCCTGTAGCGCACGGTGTTGCTGGGCACGCACCAGACGCTGTTGCATTTACATAATAAGCAGTTGTGATATTTGGACTTACTATTAGATTGTTTGATGTACCTTGAGAAGTTCCATTACAGGCTGTAGTAAACCATTCGTATTGTGCTCCAGAACCTAATGTACCACCAACAGGAGTAAGCGTAACTTGGTTTCCATGACAATATGTTCCTGCTCCCCCTATTGTAGTAGGAGCCGTGGAAGGTGTATTTACAACAACAGGTACAGGGGCTGAATCATCACTGATACAGCCATTTACAGACGCATTTACAATGTAGTTATGTGTTCCAGCAGTATTTATATTGCCCGTTGTTTGCGCTTCATTTACAGATGCCCCTGGCAGGTTTGGACCATTAGACCAAGTGTATGTATAGTAATTTGCATTAGCGAATGTGCCACCTGCGTTGGTTAGGTTGTTACCAACAGTAGCGTTAGTTGTATTATTATCAAAAGTATAATGTGCTATTAATCCAGCTGCGTTAGTTGGATTTTTCCAGTGCATGTCTGCTGTAGTTTGCGCAGGAGTTCTTGCATAATTCCATATTCTGTAATTATCAATACTTCCTTGATACCTACCATAAGTTCCTGTTCCTACTCCCGCAGAAGGTGATACACTAGGTCTTACACTTGTTAATCCTGTCCTAACCAAAGCACCATTAATATATAAAGATGGTGTTTTTGCATTGTAAACCACAGCAACATGCGTCCAGCCAGAAATATTTCCTTCCCAAACTAATAATGAAGGTAAATAACCGGCTCCATGCTCGAAAACACTTACGCCATTTGTACCTATAGAGATTCCAGCACCTGCATTTGCTCCAAGCCAAGCAGGGTAAACAGCATATCTTTGATTTCCATTAGTTCCAGAAATATCTGCATTTCCATTTTGCTCTGGCGTTATTTGTATGGTACTTGTAGGGTTTACCCACATTTCCATGGTAAATGTATTGGTAGTAGCGTAACTTTTAGAATTGGTTTGTGTGGCAGCGGTGAAATTAACTACTCTTCCGCTAGGAGCCATATCATTAGAGAAAAGAACAGTATTATCTGGCGCACATAAGTCATCATCATCTACTGAAACAGTTGGAACTTGAGGTAAGTTATATACAGTTACTAGAATATCATCTGTTTCAGAACAACCTGCTGGAGACGAAACTGTAAGTGTGTAGTTTGTGGTAGTTGTAGGAGACGCTACGGGGTTTTGTATATTAGGATTACTTAACCCTGCGGCAGGTGTCCATTGGTAAGTGTAAGGAGTAGCAACTCCGGTACCATATAGTTGTGTGGAACTGCCATTACAAATATTAACATCATCTCCAGCATCTATAACAAATGGAACAGCATCATCGCTAACACTTAAAGTGAAAAATCCGTTAGAAGTCCCCCATCCTGTAACTAAAATATAGTAGGTAGTTCCTAAAGTAGAATTAAAATTAACCTGTGATTGTAAACCACAAAAATCATCATTTCCAGTAACGCAGTTGAAAGCACCACAACTACCTGTATATATAAATATTTTAGTATCGTAAAATGAACCACATAAACTTGCTGTGATGTTGTTGCCTGTCCCAGTAAGCGTGTACCAAACTCCATTTGCAGTTGAGTTTGGGGTTGTACATGTAGGACCATTTCCTGTATTGGTAGCAAATTCAGTTGAACTAGTTACATTTAAATTCTCTCCACAACCTAAGTTAAGCGCTTCTGCAGTTGAGCATAAATCATTACCAATAGTAGTGGTAAATGACCAATTGTTACATCCACTAGTAGTACCTAAAGCATTGATTGGTTCAATTCTCCAAAAGTAGGTAGTAGAAGAATTGAGAACCCCTGGACTATATGTTGTCCCTGCTTGATTTGCAGATACAAGTGTATTTGGAGGGTTAGTTGTTCCAAAATAAACATCGTAACCTGTAGCTGTAGCAGCCGCTGGCCAAGACAATGTAGGATTAGTACTAACTGCACCTTGTCCATTAGTTGGTGAAGTTGGGTTGGCGATACATGGTGGTGAAGTGGGCATAGGTGAATGAACACAAATGTCTCCCGTATAATTGCCATTATCCCACCAATCTTGAATTCTCACCCTATATAGTTGACCAATATTTGTGGCTATTGTAATTGACTCATCAGACCCATCACCATTATCATCTACACAATCTAATGCTGTCATACTTGTAGCACAACCTCCAGTAAATATATGTAAGACAGGGTCAAAAACTCCATCAGGTGAATATGATATTGTTGTAGATGTTGCAGTTGCTATAAACCATCCCCATGCATCATCTCCATCCCAACCACCGCATCCAGAAGCACTATTCCAGTAATCAGAATTATTATCATTATCCCAAGGTTGAAAAACACATGATGAATTCACAGTAATTTCTCCACTAGCGTTATTATTACAATTATTTGTTTGTCCAAAGATTAGATTTTGAATTAGCAATAATAGTATTAATAATATAAATATTTTTATATCAAATTTCATTTCATGATTTTGTTTAATTTTAGGTATTTTGCTTTATAGTTCATCCTAATTGTAAGTTTAAAAAAAATATAGATAAATTTGGAGTAAAATTAGTTTCAGTTTATTTTATATTTTTAATTGAGTAATATCTTTTTTGTTTTCATTTTAAAATCATTTTTGATTCTGATAATCACAAATATTATAAATATACACATAATAACATTGTGCTTCTTTAGGAAATGCTTTTATCCACTTGTGTGTTTCTCTTGTGCTATGTGGTAAAAAATCTTTAATAGGAATGTTAGGGCAGTTTGTGTTTAATTTTCCTAAATAGTCTTGGGTAAGTAACTCAATGTTATTCGTTTCATCTTTTACCAAAATCTCAACTTTTTTCTGAAGGTTTATGATTTCACTTAGCAGTTCATTTTCAGTCAATTCAATATTTGTAGCATCTTGAGCAAATGATATGTTGTTTATGAATAAAATCAACATTGTGAATAGAAATACCCCAAGATTGATGAAGAAATTCTTAGTTTTGTTTGCTAAATAAATGTCGTTATGTTGAATTATAAATTTCATAAATAAATAGTTAATTTACAGGTAGCCGTAAAAATACAACATAACGACTAAAATGATTTTAAAGTCTAAAATTTTATGATAAACAACTAAAAATTAATGATGAATATAGAAAGGATATAAATAAAACTTATGATGATGAAAAGTAATTTTTTTACAATTTGCTGATTTTTAGATGTATTTTAATAGTTAGAGTTGTAAAAATGACTAAAACACGAAAAAAGTCTCAACATAAAGTTTAGAAATCAGGTTAGATTTAATAGTAAAAAAATTATTTAATTTCTTTCAAAACCCTACCTTCGCACTCTTAATTTTGAAGTTGAGGATAGGAATTATTAAAATACACTAATTTTGAATTGTTAATTTCTCATGGTAAAATAAATTAGGACTTAAAACGAATGAAAACAGGTTATAGAACACATAATAATGGTGAGTTGAGAATGATTCACATCGGAACGGAAGTATTACTCGTAGGATGGGTACAGAATAGCAACGACCTTGGTGGAATGAATTTCGTAAACATCAGAGATCGATATGGCATCACGCAGCTGGCTTTCAATATGGATGCGAATGCAGCACTTTGTGAAGCGTCAAGAAAGATAGGGAGAGAATTCGTAATTCAAGCCAAAGGAAAAGTGGCTGAACGTTCTAGCAAAAATAAGAAAAATCCAACAGGAGATATCGAAATTATAGTTTCTGAATTGAATATACTCAAAGAAGCAAAATTACCTCCATTTACCATCGAAGATGAAACAGATGGTGGTGATGAGTTAAGAATGCAATATAGATTCTTGGATTTGAGGAGAAATCCATTGAAAAACAATTTGTTACTAAGGCACAAGATGGGATTAGAAACGAGAAAATTTTTGAGTGACCAATCTTTTATAGAAGTAGAAACACCTTACCTAATCAAATCAACACCAGAGGGAGCAAGAGACTTTGTGGTACCAAGTAGAATGAATCCTGGAGAGTTTTATGCCTTGCCTCAGTCGCCTCAAACCTTCAAACAATTGTTGATGGTGAGCGGTTATGATAGATATTTTCAGATTGTAAAATGTTTTAGAGACGAAGATTTGAGAGCTGATAGACAGCCTGAGTTTACTCAAATAGATTGCGAAATGGCGTTTGTAGAACAAGAAGACATCATCATGACTTTTGAAGGCTTGATTAAGCATCTTTTTAAATCTGTGATGAATGTGGAATTTGATGGAGATTTCCCAAGAATGGACTATGCAGAAGCGATGGCAAGATACGGTTCTGACAAACCAGACATTCGTTTTGGAATGGAATTCAACAATTTGAATGCATTGACTCAAAACAAAGGTTTTCAGGTTTTTGACAATGCAGAAATTGTGATAGGAATTGTTGCCAAAGGTTGTGCAAATTATACAAGGAAACAGTTGGATGCGCTTACAGAATGGGTCAAAAGGCCCCAGATAGGAGCACAAGGTTTAGTTTATGTAAAAGTTAATGAAGATGGGACTTATAAATCATCAGTTGATAAATTTTATTCTGAAGATGATTTAAAAGAATGGGCAAACCAAACAGGGGCTGTAGCCGGAGATTTAATTTTGGTATTGAGCGGTGCTTTGGAAAAAACCAGAAAACAAATGGGAGAATTAAGAATTCACATGGCAAATGAACTAGGATTGAGAGATCCTAAAGTATTCAAGCCATTGTGGGTGATGGATTTCCCATTGTTGGAATTTGATGAAGAATCTGGTCGATACCACGCGATGCACCATCCATTTACTTCTCCTAAGAAAGAAGATTTTGACAAATTGGATTCAGACCCTGGAAATGTAAGAGCCAATGCTTATGATTTGGCAATAAACGGAGTAGAAGTTGGAGGAGGTTCTATAAGAATTCACGACAGTTCGATACAGTCTAGAATGTTTGATTTATTAGGGTTTACTAAAGAAGAAGCGCAAGCACAATTTGGATTTTTGATGAATGCTTTCGAGTATGGAGCGCCACCTCACGGTGGAATTGCGTTTGGTTTTGACAGATTGTGTTCACTGTTTGGTGGACAAGATAGCATCAGAGATTTTATTGCATTCCCCAAAAACAATAGAGGACGAGACATGATGATTGATGCACCAGCAACGATAGACACTGCTCAATTGAAAGAATTGAGTTTGGATGTAAAAATTGTAGCAGAAACCAAATGATTTCAAGACAAATAAGTAAACCAGATTATCCGATAGTAAGTGAATACTTTGGTAATTATGTGAAAAATGCATTAGGCGAAGATTTAATTGCTTCATTGTTACTTTCTCAGAAATCGACTGTTGCTTTGTATGAAAATCTAACTGAAGAGCAGGGCAACTTTGCTTATGCAGAAGGAAAGTGGACTGTAAAACAAGTTTTACAACATATTATTGATACCGAGAGAATTTTCTGTAACAGAGCACTTCGTTTTGCAAGAAAAGATTCAGCTTCATTACCTGGATATGATGAAAATCATTATGCAGATTTTGATTTTGCGTATCATCGAACACTAAAAACTATTATTGAAGAATTTCAAATTGTTCGCCAATCTACAATTTATCTTTTTGAATCTTTTCATGAAGATGTTTTAGACGAGATAGGTGTGGCGGGAGAAAACGTATTTACCGCAAGAATAATCGGCTGGATGTTGTCAGGTCATAACGATCATCATAATAGAGTGTTGAGGGAGAAATATTTTTGAAGTTGGATGTTAGATGCTAGACGTTAGATTCTAGATGCTAGGTTCTAGACGCTGGACGCTAGATTCTAGAGGTAAGAAGATGTTCAATTAAAAATCTGGGGTCTTAAATTCTAAGAAAATTACTTAAAAAAATCAGTAAGCATTTGGGCTAAATCATCTTTTTGGGTGATATTAACCGAAACAGTTGGCTTTAAAAGAAGAAATCCTTCTTCATGGCTTGAAATACATTCCGTTAAATCAAAAAACATAGTGTCATTCAGTTGAACCATTCCCAAATCTTCGTTGGTGTAGTATTCGTGATAAAGGATATTGTTTGCATCACAAAAAGTTTTACAAATTTCTTTTTCAGCCATTTTATTTTGTTGAAGAGAATCGATTTTAGAATAGAAAAACACCATTTTTATATCCGTTTCAAAAATTTCCCAATCGCTAATATTCATAACGTTTTGTTGTTTTGGAACAATAATATCTTCAACTACAACTGG
>CAWUIK010000032.1:0-31181 GCA_963922585.1 uncultured Flavobacteriales bacterium
GGTAATGGTTCTGGAATTGATCGTTTTTGGAGAAACTTGAATGAATACAACGAAACATTTAAAGTAGATTTAAAAAGACAGGTAAATGAAAAATTCACTTTCAAAACTGGATTATCTGGATTGTTAAAATATAGAGAATTCTCTTTATTTTCATTTAAACACAGAAGAAATAATCTTAATGAAGTTACAACAGATCCTAATTGGTATTTACAAGATGAAAATATTTGGTCTTATGAAGAAGGAGATGACAACTTTAGAAATGGGACCTTTACAATAGGTAACTTTCAACCTGCAAATAATTATGAATGTTCTCAAATGACATTTGGTGCTTACTTAATGGCTGAACATCAATTGTTGAAGAAACTAAAGTTAATCTACGGAGCAAGAGTTGAGAAAAATGACATGTTTTATACTGGTCAAAATAATGCAGGTGATGTTGTATATAATAATGAAAAAACGCTTTCTGAAATTAATTTACTTCCTGCATTGAATGGGGTATTTTCTTTAACTGAAAAAACAAATATTAGATTCGCTGTGTCAAGAACTGTTGCTAGACCATCTTTTAAAGAAAAATCTATTGCTCAGATTTATGATCCAATTACTAAAAGAACATTTATTGGAAATATTGATTTGGAACAAACTAATGTAAATAACTTTGATTTGAGATACGAAATCTATTTAACACCTAAAGAGATTTTCTCTGTTTCAGCTTTTTACAAACAATTTAATGGACATATCGAAATGGTTTCATTTGCTGCTGCACCTAATAGTTTAACACCAAGAAATTCTGGGAATTCTACTTTATTGGGAGCTGAGTTTGAGTTGAGAAAATCATTTTCAAACAAAGAAGAATCATTCATGAGTCGTTTCTTCCTTACCACAAATGTTTCTATAGTAAAATCAATGGTAGATTTAAATTCAGTATATGTAGACAATACATTACAATTAACTGAATATCAATTGAGAGCAGATAATTTAAGAGTGGGTGAAGATGCTATTAATTTTAGACCAATGGCTGGACAATCTCCTTACTCTATTAATGCTAGTTTGGGTTATGAATTACCTGATGGTAAAACAAGTATTACAGCAGCTTTCAATGTTCAAGGAGAACAACTTTCAATAATTGGTTCTGGAAGAGTTGCAGATATTTATACTGTTCCTTTCAAAAGTTTCAATATCAATGGATATAGAAATTTTGGAAAAGAAGATGCTCACAGAATTACACTCGGTGTAACGAATATTTTGGATGAAGATGTTACTTTGGTTTACAAATCATTCCAAGCAGAAGATAAAATCTTTACAACATACAAGCCTGGTATTGGATTGAATTTTAAATATTCATTCAATTTCTAATTGAAAAACTTTTCTTTTCAAATAAATAAAAGAGGTCACAATTTATTGTGGCCTTTTTTCATTTATAAGTCAGCGATTGAAAATATTAATATCTTTGGCAAAAACTAATATCATTAAAATGAAAATGAATACTTCTTCAAAAATAAAGTTATATCTAACTTTGTTTACAACTCCCCTATATTTTATTGCTTGTAATTCAGAAAGTAAAGAAAATAATTCACCCAAAAACAACGATTCAATAGTTTCTATGAAAAATATTACCGCACCTTCTTGTGAAAAAATTCCTCATGAAATGACCATTCACAAACATACTAGAATTGATAATTATTTCTGGCTGAACGATAGAGAAAATCCTAAAACGATTGATTATCTCAATGCAGAAAATGATTACACCAATACTTTACTAAATGAGCCTACAAATCAGTTGCAAAAAGAACTTTTTGAAGAACTCAAAGGGAGAATCAAAGAAGACGACCAAAGCGTTCCTTTTTTTAAAAATGGATATTATTACCAAACTAAATATGAAGAAGGTGGAGAGTATCCCATCTACACAAGAGCAACAAAAGCCGATTTTTCGGATGTTGAAATTATTTTAGATGGCAACGAAATGGGTAAAGATTTTGAATATTTCGATATTTCTGGCTTTGAAATTAGCCCAGACAATAAAATGATGGCCTTTGCTACTGACACAGTATCCAGAAGACTTTATAACATTCAAATTAAAGACCTAACAACAGGAAATATTTTACCAGATTTAATACCTAATTCGGATGGTGGTTTTGCTTGGGCAGATGATAATAAAACGCTTTTCTACTCTCAACAAGATCCTGAAACATTACGCTCAGACAAAATCAAAAAACACATTTTAGGCAATAACACTGTAGATGACGAAAGTATATTTTTCGAAAAAGATGAAACATTCAACTGTTATGTTTATAAAAGTAAATCTGATAAATACATTATTATTGGTTCATCAAGTACACTAACTGACGAATACCAAATTTTAGAAAGTATTACCCCTAATGGAACTTTCAAGGTTTTTCAAAAAAGAACCAAAGGTTTAGAATATTCCATTTCTCATTACAAAGACCAATTTTATATTCTTACTAACAAAGACAATGCTACTAATTTTCAAGTTATGCAATGCAGCGAAAATGCAACAGATGTAAAAAACTGGAAACCTTTTATTCCTCATAGAACTGAAACTTTAATTGAAAATTTTTCTATCTTCGAAAATCATTTGGTAGTTTCTGAAAGAACTAATGGACTTTCACATATCAGAATCATCAATCCCAAAACTCAAGAAGATTACTACCTTCCTTTTAATGATGAAACCTACGTGGCTTATGTTTCAGGGAATCCAAATTTCGAGACTACTAAACTAAGATATTGGTACAGTTCGCTTAAAACACCAAGTACAACCTACGAATTCGATATGAGTACTAAAGAACAAATCATACTCAAACAACAAGAAGTTTTGGGTGGTTTTGATTCAGAAGATTACATTTCAAAAAGAGTATTTGCTACTGCTCGAGATGGTGTTCAAATTCCAATTTCTATTGTTTATCACAAAAACACTCCATTAGATGGTTCCGCTCCCCTACTTCAATATGCTTATGGAAGTTATGGAAGCAGTTCAGATCCTTATTTTAGCAGTTCAAGATTGAGTTTGTTAAACAGAGGATTTGTTTTTGCCATATCTCATATTAGAGGTGGAGAAGAGATGGGAAGACAATGGTATGAAGATGGAAAATTGCTCAAAAAATGGAATACTTTCTACGATTTTATTGATTGTTCGAAGTTTTTGATTGAAAATAAATATACCCATTCAGAAAAACTATTTGCAATGGGCGGTTCAGCAGGTGGCTTGTTAATGGGAGTAATCGTTAATGAGAATCCAGAATTGTACAAAGGCGTTATTGCTGCTGTTCCATTTGTTGATGTTATGACTACCATGCTCGATGCTTCTATTCCTCTCACTACTGGAGAATATGACGAATGGGGAAATCCCAACGAAAAAGAGTATTACGATTATATGCTATCCTACTCTCCATATGACCAAGTGAAAGCACAAAACTATCCAAATATGTTAGTTACAACAGGATTACACGATTCTCAAGTTCAATATTGGGAACCAGCCAAATGGGTTGCGAAACTTAGAGAAGTAAAAACAGATGATAATTTATTGTTATTGCATACCAACATGTCTGCGGGTCACGGAGGTGCAAGTGGAAGATTTGAATATCTCAAAGAAGTGGCTATGGAATATGCTTTTATGTTGATGTTGTTGGAATAAATGTTTTTTTACTATTTTTGTATACTTAGTAATTTCTTTATTTAAAATATTTATGCGATTAATTTTATTCTTTTCTATTTTAACCCTCTTATTTTCAAACAATAATAGTTTTGCTATTAGATATAACTGGTTGGGAGTTGCTAACAGTGATTGGGCAACACCTACAAACTGGTCGCCCAATGGGATACCAGGTCCAGGTGATGATATTACAATAGGTTTTGTTATAAATCCTTGTCAATTAGATGCCAATAGGACCATAGACGGAATGGTTATCAATTCTGGGACATTGAATTTAGGTTCTTTTACTTTGGAATTGGTTGCTTTAAACTCAAATTTTAATGGTGGTACAATTACTAATGGAACTTTATTTTTTAATGCACCTGCTAATATCATCACTTTAGGGAATGCTACTTTTGATGTAAATTTGAACATAAACGCAGAAAGTATTGATTTGGATGGAGGAGTTTATAACAATCCATGTGTATTTAATCAAGTAGGTGCTACAAATTCTACAGGAACAGGAAATGCGCAATTTGCTTCAACTTTGGATTTCACATTAAGTGGAAGCGGTTTTTTCAGAACTAACGGGAATAATCTTTTTCAAGATGATGTAACAAAACTAATAACGGTAGTAATTACATTTTGTTTGAAAGATTAAATGGAAGTTTTTATAATGGTAATCTCACTTTAATCAACAATTCTTCTTCAAACATAAGAGTTGCCTACGAAGGAAATAGTTTTTTCAATGGAAACATTCAAGTTGCAAACAATGGAGGTGGAAATATCTTATTTGGTGAAAGAACCTCTGCTACTGCTTCACTTCTTGATGGGTTTACTATAAGTGTACATGCTTTGGATTTTACAAATGGCCTATTGAGATTAAATCGTTTTACGCAAATAGGAGGTACACCACAAAATCTAGTGCTTAACGGTACTGCTCGATTATTTTTACAAGAAACTGTTTTCAATGGTGATTTAAATATCGAAACACCTAACATTAGCCTTACTGAAAATACCTTTAACGGCATTACAAGTATTGAAAAATTAGGAGAAGGAAATGATAATTGTGTAGGTGACAATACTTTTAATGCTTCAACAACCATCATCAATTCCAGTAATAGCAACTTTGTTCTAGCAAACGGACTTACAAATCCTGATATTTTTAGTGCTGATGTATTATTTTCTAACAGAGCAAACGGTAGGTTAAGAGTTGCACAAAGAGCTCCCGGTAATGAATTTAATGGAAATGTATTTGTAGAAAATCTTTCAAGTTTAGGTTTAGAAATCGGACAAGGAGGTGGAACTTCGACTTTAAACATCGGAAACACCTTCAATATTGGAGGTTTAGGATTCGATTTGGGGGAACTTGACATAAGAGGTTTAAACCAAATTGATGCTGCTACTGCACAAAATATAACATTGACAGGAACAGCCATCTTGTATCTTCAAAACACACATTGGGAAGGGAATTTAACTGGAGTTTCACCAGGTATTATTATCAATGGAAATACTTTTAATGGTTCTACAACACTTGAAAAAAATGGAATTGCTAATAATAATTCTAATGGAGGCAATACTTTTAATGGTGTTTCAGAAATTATCAATTCTGGAGATGGAATTTTTAGATTGAGTTTTGATGCTGCAACCCCTGACATTTTCAATGCAGATGTAACAGTCTCCAATCAATCAAATGGACAATTAATAATGAGTAGTAGAGCAATAGGAAATCAATATAATCAAAATATTATTGTTGAGAATACTTCTCCAAATGGAGTTACTTTTGGTGTTAACGGAGGAACATCAACACTTAATGCTGGTGGTGTCATCAATATTGGAGGACTTGGTTTTGCAACAGGCGATTTAAGATTTCAAAACTTTACTCAAACAGATGTTGCGACTCCTCAAAACATAACTTTAACTGGTGATGCTAGATTGTATTTGTATGATTCTGAATGGACAGCTTCTGTAAATTTTATCGCTCCAAGATTGTATTCACGAACTTCTATTTTTAATAGCACTACCTATCTTGAAAAAAATGGTGCTACCAATGAATTTTCTTTTGGAGGAAATGTATATAATGATGTTGTAGAAATTGTAACAAGTGGTACAGGATATTGGAGAACTGGAAATAACGAAGGAAATACATTCAACGCTGATGTTACCTACAGTCAATTAAATACGGGTGTTAATGGACCTGCATTTGGAACTGCTTCATTCTATTTGGGTAATATAAACCTTAATGCCCCTACTTCATTTATTTATATAGCTAGTGGCGGTAGTGGATATGTTGAATTTACAGGCAACGGAAATCAAACGATAAATAATATTGGAAGTGCACAAAACCACAGATTCAGTAGGCTTACTACCAATAAAACTGGAGGATCGCTCACACTTAATACTCCTACTGAAATCGTAACAGAACTAAATCTTCAACAAGGAAATATTACATCTTCTTTAGCGAATTTACTTATCATGAGAGATAATTCTATTGTCTCTAATGTTTCAAATAATGCATATGTTGAAGGACCAGTAAGAAAAATTGGAAATGATGCTTTTACGTTTCCTACTGGAAAAAATGGTTTTTATCGTCCATGTGGTATTTCAGCTCCTACCAATGCAAACCATCATTTTACTGCAGAATATTTCAATGACAATCCCGATTTAGTGCACGATGCTACTCTATTTGATCCTTCTTTTGAATATATTTCTGAATGTGAGTATTGGGAAATCAACAGAACAAATGGTGCTTCCAACGTAAATGTATTCTTAAGTTGGGATGGTTATGACGCACCTACTTGTAGTGGTGTTCATAACATATCCAACTTAATGGTATCAAGATGGGATGGAGCTCAATGGAATAATTCTGGAAATGGTGGAACAACGGGTACTTCGTTTAGTGGTTCAATTTCCACAAATGCTGCTCAAACTTCATTTGGTGAATATACATTAGCAACACTTGAAACTATTAATAACTTAGGAAGAAATGTTATAAATAGTATCACAGATGGAGATTGGTCTAATACAGGAACTTGGGACTGCACCTGTATTCCAAACTCACCAGAAAACATTGTAAATATAAGAGATAATCATGACGTAACACTTGATGGAGATTTCATAACTGGCTCATTATATATAAATGAATTAGGTAGTTTGGATTTATCATCAAGTGAATTAACTATTACTCAAAACTTATCTATTATTGGTGGTCTAAATGAAAATAATGGTACATTAAACTTCAATGGAACATTAGGAGATCAATATGTAAGAGGTGCGGGACAACTACAACCCATTTTTGACATAGAAATTAACAATAATGACAATGTATTTGTTAGTGATATTCAATTTGAATTGAATGGCTTATTAAATATTACTCTTGGAAACTTTGATGTATCTAATGCTACTTTTATTGTAAATTCAACTTCAAATACTGAAAACGGAAATATAGGACCTTTAACATTAGGAACTATTACTGGCGATATAACTGTAAGAAGATTTATTCCTGCGGGAATTGCAGATTACAGAAATATATCTTCACCTTTAGCAAACATCTCATTACTTCAATGGGATGATGATTTTTATATGAGTGGACCTGGTTTTCCTGATGGATGCGCTTATGGCCCAGATGGTTGTTTTAGATCTGTAAAATATATCGAAAATGATGTTTACAATGATGTAGATGATATTAATCATGTATTGGTAAGTGGTAGAGGTTATGATGCATACTTAGGTGATAATCTTAATGTGTTTAGCGGAACAGTAGTAGATGTAAATGGAAGTGTAAATACGGGTGATATTTCTAGAAGTTTTACAGGTGGTTGGTCTTTAATTGGTAATCCTTTTGCATCCAATGTAAACTTTAATCTATTCAACAGACCCTTTATTATGGGGAATTATTTTTATGTTTATGATTCTAATACTGGTAATTATCAGTGGTATAATGGACAAGATAATTCATCTGGAAATGGATTAGGAGGTCCAGGAGATATCAACAATGGAATCATTGGTTTAGGACAAGGAATTTGGGTTTTTGGAAGTGGAAATTTAACTATTCCTCAATCTTCGAAAGTCAGAACACCCGCAATGTATATCAAAAATGCTAGTGTAAACAATGGTTTTTCAATTGTACTAACTTCTGACGTGAATTCATACAGTTGTGATGCCACATTTAGTGTTGATGCAAATGCAGATAATTCATTAGAAATAATGGATATAACTCATCTGAAAAGCAGAAATGAAAATGCTCCATATATTTCTTCTGTTGTAAGTAACCAAAACGTAAGATTGAACAAGTTCAACAATAATGAAAATACATTAATCTTTCCTCTAAATGTTTATGTTACTGAAAATGAAAATTACACTATAACTGTTAATGATATAAACAATTTCAGTGCTTATTCATGTGTTTACTTGATTGATTCTATAACTGGATTACAATATGACTTAAAAGAAATAAACACATTTACTTTTGAACCTAATGCTATTGAAGAAGAAGAAACACGTTTTGTTTTAGTAATGTCTAACAGTAATTGCGATATGATCGAAGATATTTCATTAACAAATTCTAGTTTGGAATTTGAGGACATGATTGCAATTACTCAAAGAAATCAACAAATTGACATCGATTTTGATTTAATCAAAAATCAAAATGTATCTATTCAAGTATTTAACTCATTGGGTAAAATGATTCATAATGAAGTTTTGAGTAATATCAAATCTATATTACATACGATTGATATTTCTGGTAATGCATCTGGAATTTACTCTGTGAGAGTCATTTCAAACAATGGGCAAAAAACGAAGCAGATTTTCTTAAATAAATAGTTTATTTATTCCTCTCTTTCAAAATCTTCACTACATCGGAAAGAATGATATTTAATTAATACTATTTATCCTTTTGTTTTTATCAACCACAGAGACACAAAGAGCACAGAGTTGACTATAAATAACCGTTAATCAAACGTTTTACTCCATCAATAACCTTCACAGAGTTAAAGTTTATAAGTAATCCGAGTTTTAATTTTTTCAGTTTTAAATAAGTTAAAATTTGTGCTGTATGAATTTCTGAAAGTGTTTCAACGGCTTTTACTTCAATTATTATTTTGTTTTCGACAAGTATATCAATTCTGTATCCTGCTTCTAATTTCACATCTTTATAAACAACAGGCAAAGCAACTTGAGTTTGTATGTTTAATCCTAATTGCCTTAATTCGTAAGCCAAACATAATTCATAACTGCTTTCCAACAAGCCAGGACCTAATTGCTTATGCACTTCTATAGATGCACCAATTATCTTCTGGGAAATTTCGTTTTCAGTCATAGTTTGTATTTTTAAATTTCAAATAAATTACATTACGACACTCTGTGTCCTCTGTGACTCTGTGGTAAATCTATGCTGCTAATAATCTGATTTTCATCCTAAATTATTATTAACTTGAGATACTATTTATTCCTCTCTTTCAAAATCTTCACTACATCGGAAAGATTGTTTCCTTTAGCTCTTAACAAAAGCATTAGGTGAAATAACAAATCTGCAGATTCATTGAGAAATAATTCTTCGTTGTTGTCTTTGGCTTCAATCACAACTTCTACAGCCTCCTCACCTACTTTCTGAGCCACTTTGTTGATGCCTTTTGCCATCAATTGAACTACATAAGATTTACTTTGGTCTTGTGAAGTAATTCTATCTTGGATGATTTGATCTAATTGAGATAAAAAACCTAAATCATCATTTTTATTTTCTTCATTCCAGCAAGTATCAGTTCCTTTATGACAAGTTGGGCCTGATGGATTTACTTTAATCAACAAGGTGTCTTGGTCGCAATCATTTTCTATAGAAATTAAATTTAAAAAATTTCCGCTTTCTTCACCTTTTGTCCATAATCTCTGTTTGCTTCTACTAAAGAAGGTCACTTTTTGAGTTGCTAAAGTTTTTTCATAAGCTTCTTCATTCATATAGCCCAACATCAAAACTTTTAGAGTTGTTTGATCTTGAATAATTGCGGGAATCAATCCTTCCGAATTGATTTTAAAAGTTTTAAATTCACTCATAATCTAATATTTATGTTTTGAGTTTTTAAATAAGATTTTAATTCTGGTATAGCAATTTGTTTGAAATGAAAAACGCTAGCCGCTAAAGCAGCATCACAATTGGTTTTTAGAAATAGATCACTAAAATGTTCTCTAGTTCCTGCACCACCAGAAGCAATAACTGGAATTGAAACAGCATCACAAACTGCATTCAAAGCATCTATTGCAAAACCTGATTTCGTTCCGTCATTTTCCATTGAGGTAAATAAAATTTCTCCTGCTCCTCTATCCGCTGCTTCTTTTGCCCAATCAACTAGTTGATATTCCGTAGGTACTTTTCCACCTACTAAATGAACCATCCATTGGTTGTTTAAGATTTTAGCATCAATGGCAACTACCAAACATTGGTTTCCAAATCTATCTGCTATTTGATTGATTAAATTAGGTTTTTTCACGGCAGATGAATTCACAGAAACTTTGTCAGCCCCTGCATCCAAAAGATTTTTGACATCCTCAACTTCGCTAATTCCTCCTCCTACTGTGAATGGAATATTAATTACTGAAGCCACTTTTTCGACCAATTCTAAAAGTGTTTTCCTTTTATTTTCTGTCGCTGTGATGTCCAAAAAAACCAACTCATCTGCACCTTCCAAAGCATAGCGAGCGGCTAATTCTACTGGGTCGCCACTATCGATAAGGTTTTCGAAATTGACACCTTTTACAGTTCTTCCGTCCTTAATGTCTAAGCAAGGAATAATTCTTTTAGTCAACATAGGCTTCTAATTGTTTCAAAGAAATTCGATTTTCGTACAATGCTTTACCGATAATTACACCATCCAACTCCATTTCATCAAGTATTTCCACATCTTCAATATTTGCTACTCCTCCACTTGCTACTAATTTTAAATTTGGAAATTGATCCATAATTTTTTCATATAATGCTATCGAAGGTCCTTTAAGCATTCCGTCCATAGAAATATCTGTACAAACAACTTGTCGCAATCCTTTTGATGTATATTGTTCCAACATGTCATAAATATCTAATTCACTGTCTTTTTCCCAACCATTTATGGCAATTTTTTCTTCCTTCACATCAGCACTTAATATCACTGCATCACCAAATTGTTGAATCCACGATGAAAACAATTGAGGCTCAGCAACTGCAAGACTTCCTATATTAACTTTATAAACTCCAGCATTAATCAAATCTTTGAATGTTTCTGTTGTTTTTACACCTCCACCAAAATCAACTTTGAGTTGCGTTTGATTGGTAATTTCTTCTATCACTTTCCAATTGACAACTTTTCTTGCTTTGGCGCCATCCAAATCTACCAAATGTAAATATTTGATTCCAGCATCTTCAAACATTTTAGCCACTTCCAGAGGATTCTCATTGTAAATTGTTTTTAGACTGTAATCACCTTGTTGCAACCTAACACATTTTCCATCAATCAAATCTATAGCAGGTATGATGCGTATTTTCTTTTTCATTTAAAATTGTTTTAAAAAATTTTCAATCATTTTACTTCCTACATCTCCACTTTTTTCAGGATGAAATTGCATAGCAGAAAAATTTTCAAATTGCATAGCACTTGTATATTTTGTAGAGCCATAAACAGTTTCGGCTATTGCAAATGTACAATCTGGAACGTAATAACTGTGCACAAAATACACATACGATTCATTTGGAATATCTTTCCAAAGAAAATGAGACTCCAATTCTAAAGCGTTCCATCCAATACAAGGCACTTTGACATCAGAAGAGAATTTCACAACATTCACGTCTTTAAAAATTCCCAATCCTCCAACATTTCCCTCTTCGGAATGTTCGCACATCAATTGCATTCCCAAGCATACCCCCAAAACGGGTTGTTTTAAATGAGGAATCAAAGTATCAAGTTGTTTCTTAGCCAATTGTTGCATCGCAAATTTGGCTTGTCCTACACCCGGGAAAATGACTTTATCCGCAGATGAAATCTCATCGTGATTGTCAGTAATGATAGGATTTACTCCCAATCTTTGCAATGCAAACTGCACTGATTTTACATTTCCTGCTTCGTAATTGATGATGGCTACTTTCATTTGTTTATCTTGTTTATTTACAAAACACCTTTGGTTGAAGGCAATGTATCATCATTAATATCTCTTTTTACAGCATTTTTAATGGCTTTAGCAAATGCTTTGAATATCGCTTCAATTTTGTGATGTTCGTTTTCTCCTTCTACTTTTATATTCAAATTGCATTTCGCTTCATCAGAAAAAGATTTGAAAAAATGGTAAAACATTTCTGTTGGCATTTTCCCTATCATTTCTCTTTTGAATTCTGCTTCCCATACCAGCCAACTTCTTCCTCCAAAATCAATGGCTACTTGCGCCAAACAATCGTCCATAGGCAAAAAGAATCCATATCTATTAATTCCTTTTTTGTTGCCAATGGCTTGATAAAAACAATTGCCCAAAGCCAAAGCAGTATCTTCAATAGTGTGATGTTCGTCTACTTCCAAATCTCCTTTCACTTTGATTTCCAAATCCATATTTCCGTGTTTTGCCAATTGATCCAACATATGGTCGAAAAAAGCAATGCCAGTATCTATATTCGAAACTCCTTTTCCATCGAGATTTAAATCAATAGAAATCTGAGTTTCGTTGGTTTTTCTTTTTACACTTGCTTTGCGCAATCCGAACTTCAAAAACTCATAAATCTTTTTCCAATCTCTGGTTTTTAAGGCTTGAACATTTTGGTCGTAATTTTCCACTGTATCATCTGCAATATAAATTCCTTTTGCTCCCAAATTCTTAGCCAATTCAATATCTGTAAGTCTGTCTCCTATCACAAAGGAATTTTCCAAATCAAAAACTTCTGACATATATTTTGTCAATAGACCTGTTCTAGGTTTTCTGGTGGGAGCATTGTCTTCTGGAAAAGATTTATCAATCAAAACCTCATCAAAAATGATATTTTCATTTTCCAATGCTTTCATCATTTTGTTTTGCGCTGGCCAAAAGGTATCTTCTGGAAAGGAATCCGTTCCCAATCCATCTTGATTTGTTACCATCACCAACTCATAATCTAATTCATTGGCAATTCGCGACAAATATTGAAATACTCCAGGATAAAATTCTAGTTTTTCCAAACTATCCACTTGATAATCCACTGGCGGCTCAATAATTATAGTGCCATCTCTATCTATAAACAGTACTTTTTGTTTCATTTTTTTATTTTTTTTAGATGCTAGACTTTAGACGCTAGACGCTTGACTTTTGACATCTTACATTCAACATCAACCATCAACCATCATACATAAACCATCATACATAAACCATCTCACATCAACCATCATACATAAACCATCTCACATCAACCATCATACATCAACCATCAACCATCATACATCATATTCCCTCAAAGCATTTATCAATTCTATATTTTCTTGTGCAGTTCCTACGGTTATTCTAAGGCAATTCCCACAATGTAATTGATTACTTCTATTTCTCACAACGATTCCTTTTTTTATTAAATATTGGTACAAATTATTGGCATTTGCAACTTTCACTAAATAAAAGTTGGCATCACTTTCAAAGACTTGCAAGATACAATTTTGTTGTAACAAATCGACTTTCAAATTTTGTTTGTCATTTAAAATTTGTCTTAATGAACTGCCCCAATCTTTAGAATTCAGTTCTTCAATAGCTATTTTTTGTGATAATATATTTATGTTGTATGGCGGTTTTACTTTGTGAAATATTTCAATTAAAAATGAATTTGCAAAACACAAACCAACTCTCAAACCTGCCATTCCATAAAACTTTGACAATGTTTGTGAAACAATTAAATTGTCAAATTCATCGATTTTGGTAATCATACTTTTGGAATCGCTGAAATCTATATATGCTTCGTCCACCAAAACCATACAGGAAACTTGAGTTACAAAATCACAAATAGCATCAAAATCGAGTAATTTACCTGTTGGATTATTTGGAGAACACAAAAAAACTACTTTAGTATTTACGTCTATTTGATTTTTTAATTTCTCAAAATCTAATTCAAAATTGGGTTCCAAATCACATCTTTTCACTTCGATATCATTAATAGCCGCTGCCACTTCATACATTCCGTATGTAGGTGGAGTGATGATGATATTGTCTTTGCCTGGTTTACAAAAAGTCCTTAAAACAATATCAATCACTTCGTCACTTCCGTTTCCAATCAAAATGTTTTTCTCTGAAACGTTTTTGATTTTTGAAATAGCGTTTTTCAAAAGTGAATGATGGCTATCAGGATATCTATTAAAATCGGAAGGAACGGGAAATTCATTGGCATCCAAATAAACAGAGGCTGCTTCCTTAAACTCATCTCTTGCAGAAGAATATGGTTTGAGTTCCAATATGTTTTTTCTAATCAAAGTTTTCATTTTCTGCTATTTTAATCTTAAAGTAACTGCATTTTTGTGCGCCATCAACTCCTCCGCTTTTGCCATCAATTCTATGGCATTACCAATGTTTTGAATACCTTCTTTTGTCACTCTTTGATAAGTAATTTTCTTTACAAAAGCATCCATATTCACACCGCTGTATTGTTTTGCATAGCCATTAGTAGGTAAAGTATGATTGGTTCCTGATGCATAATCTCCAGCACTTTCGGGTGTGTAATTCCCTAGAAACACACTTCCTGCATTGTTCACTTTATCGGTAATTTCAAGTTCCTCTTTGTGGCAAATAATCAAATGCTCTGGAGCATACTCATTGATGATATCAATGGTTTGTTGTAGTGATGAAATTACCAATATTTTAGAACTGTCTAATGCTTTTGAAGCAATAGCTTTTCTAGGTAACATTTCTAACTGCTTCTCCACTTCTTTCTGAATATTCAAAGCAACTTCTTCATTGTTTACCACACAAATAACCTGAGAATCGATTCCGTGTTCTGCTTGGGAAAGTAAATCTGCCGCAACAAATTCTGGAACACAAGTCTCATCAGCCACAACCATCAATTCGGAAGGACCTGCTGGCATATCAATGGCACAATTTTGAGTTTGCGCATATTGTTTTGCTGCTGTTACATATTGATTGCCTGGACCAAATATTTTATAAACTTTAGGTACCGATACTGTTCCATAAGTGAGCGCACCAATGGCTTGAATACCACCAATATTGATGATTTTAGTAACTCCTGCTATTTTAGCTGCAAAAGCAATGGCCGGATGAATTTCTCCTTTTTGATTGGGTGGCGTACATAAAATTACTTCTTTGCAACCCGCGATTTTTGCAGGAACGGCCAACATCAAAACTGTGGAAAACAATGGTGCTGTTCCTCCGGGAATATAAATCCCAATTTTTTCGATGGGTTTAGCCTCTTGCCAACACTGAACTCCTGGTGCAGTTTGTACTTCAATTTTTCCAGAAACTTGTGCTTTGTGAAATTTCTCAATATTATTTTTCGCCAACAAAATAGCATTTTTTAGTTCATCGCTTACTTGATTGGCTAATGCTTCCCATTTGGATTGACTTATTTCTATGCTATCGAGATTTACTTTGTCAAATTTTTGAGAATACTCCAAAAGTGCTTTATCACCGTTTTGTTTGATGTTATCGAACACTTCTTTGACCAATTGAGACAAATCCGCTGCCTCGATAACGGGTCTTTCCAATGTTTGGGAAATGATTTCTTTATCTGTTGTTTGTATGATTTTCATTATGAATTCAATTTTTTATAAAACCATTTTTTCAATGGGCACCACCAAAATTCCTTCTGCGCCAGCTTTTTTGAGTTTTTCGAGTATTTCCCAAAACTTATCTTTTTCGATTACTGAGTGCAAAGATGACCAACCCTCCATTGCCAAAGGTAAAACCGTAGGGCTTTTAAGAACAGGAAGAATATTGGTAATTTCCTCGATTTTATCGTTGGGTGCATTGAGCAAAATGTATTTGAATTTTCTTGCTTCCAAGACTGAATTTACTCTAAAAATTAATGTTTGTAATAATTGATTTAATTCATTGTCTAAATCTTTTCTAGCAACCAATACCGCTTCCGAACGCAAAACCACTTCTCTTTCTACCAATCCATTATTGAACAATGTACCACCACTGCTCACAATATCCATAATGGCATCTGCAAGACCTATGTTGGGGGCGATTTCTACAGAGCCTGAAATTTCGTGAATTTCAGCGTTGATATTGTTTTTATTGAGATAATTTTGCAAAGTATTCGTATAGGAAGTTGCAATTCTTTTCCCTTTCAAATCTTGTAACCCATTGTAAGGAATTCCTTTAGGAGTTGCTATAGAAACTCTACACTTGGAAAAACCTAATTTTTGGATAACATTAAAAGATTTTTGTTTTTCCCAAATCGTATTTTCTCCCAAAATGGCGATGTCCACTACTCCATCATCTAGGTAGTTGGGGATGTCATCATTTCTTAAAAAGAGAACATCTAAGTTGAAATTACTTGCTGTTGCTTTGAGCACTTGTTTGGAAGTATCGATTTGGATACCGCACTCTTTGAGTAATGCAAGACTATCTTCATTGAGTCTTCCTGATTTTTGAATGGCAATTTTAATATTTTTCATTTTTCTTTTGCTTTATGTCTGAATTCCAATAGCAAGTGTTTAGAAACAAAAAACCCGCTTGTGAAATTCAAACGGGTTTTTATAAAATATGATTATACATCAACATTTATCTACTCGTTTGAACGAATGGATGTTGTGCATGATGATGTGTAAAATTTTGATTCATTTTTTTAATTTATCGATGCAAATATATAAATCAATTTGATATATGCGAACTTATTGGTGAGAAATTTTGAATTAATAAATCATTAACTACTTCACCAACTTAAACGTCTTATTCTCATTTTCGGTACTCAATATCAATTGGTAAACACCTTTGCTAATGTTACTCAATCCGTTGATTTCGATAAAGTCTTTAGCGTCTATTTTGCTAGACAGATACACTACTCTTCCGCTCATATCTAATAAAGAAATGGTTACTTCAGAATTTATTCCTGACAATCCTTTTAGGATGATGTTTCCTTCAAATGGATTAGGGTAAACAGTTACATTATCAAAAATAGGTTCTGCTACATTTACACCTGCATCTTCCATAACTTCCACCGAAAAATAAGTAGTATCGTTTGCACAACCGTTATTCATTGCAACCAACATAACATCATAAGTGCCAACTGCCCCATATAAATTCCAAGGATTGGCATCTGTGCTAGTATTTCCATCTCCAAAGTCCCAAAAATAACTATCAGCATCGGTACTGTTGTTGGTAAAAGATACTATAGCATTGGGAAGATACACTACTGTATTATTGATAGTAGCCGCTGCACTAGGTCCAGGTGTAATCGTTACACTTATATTCTGACTCAACTGATTGGTTCCGCCAGGTCCACTTGCCACCAAAGTCACATTGTAAGTTCCCGAATTTGGAAATGTAACATATGGATTATTTGCGGTATTGTTGCTCAAAATGCCTCCCGTAACACTCCATAAATAACTAGTAGCATGTTGTGAACTGTTTACCAACTGTATTGAATCTCCTTCACAAACTGTAGTATTGGGCGTTGTAAATCCTGCAACAGGTACTTGTGTTGGGTTTTCTAATAGCTGTCCATTAGAAGTAACCGCTGTGGTAACCAATCCTGCACCGTTGGTGGTTCTCACACTTACATAATAAGTTGTATTGTAAACCAAACTCAATCCTGTTGCTGTGAAACTTGTAGCAGTTCCATTTGCAGTCCAATTGATCACATTGGTCAAACCAGGTGCATCACCCACTGCATATTCATACAAAACCACATCACTATGAGTATCAGTTGCCGTTGTCCAGTTTCCAGAAATTTCAGTATTGATATTAAACACATTTATATCTGACGCCAAACCATCATTTACAGTTACAGAAGAAGCTACTGTCCAATCTACATCAACAAAAAGTGGAACAACACTACTCCAATTGTTTGCTTGGTCAATTACGATACTTTTTACATTTCCTGAGGGTGTCAAAGGATTTGGATTTTGATATCTGATATCTGCATTGCTATTTCCTACAGAAACTAAAGATGAAGCATTTCTACTTTTGTAAACGGTAAAATCATCATAAGTAACTGTACAATTTCCTGTTCTCAAAGAAATGCTATTAGCACTTTGCAAAGGGTTAGGATCTGTCCAAGAAGAAACCAAAACATCATCCAAAAATGCTTGAATCAAACCTGTCGCTGGGTCAAAAAGTATTTTAAAATCATATTCTGTATTGGCATCAACATTCACTACATCGTCTGTTTGTATGGTAATCGAATTACCAACTACACTATAAATCTGACATTTATTATTGTCTGCTCTCCAATACACCATATAAGAATTACCTCTTTGGTCTAAGGTAGCATCATCACAGAAAAAGTGAATTCCTGCTCTTTTGTTAGCCCCAGCACCTCCAATTTCTCCTTTCCAGTGATACAGGTAAGCACTACTGTTGTCCTGAGACAAAGAAGCATATAAATTGGTATTATTTGCAGCCTCATCTGTTTGATGTAATACATTATTTACGATATTCCATGTCCCAATACTATTGGTCCAATCTGGGTGAATCGTAGATTGAGAAAAAGCATCAAAAAAGAATCCATTAGCGTCATTTGATCGCCATTCTGTTCCGTCAAAATCTGAAACGTTATAAAACGACTTTTCTACTCCTTCGTTGTCTGTATCACTAAAATTTACTGTAAAATCTTGAGTTTGGAAATTGTTTGGAGCGGTAACAGCTGTAGCAGGAGGTGTAATATCTTGATTGCAAGTCCAATCTGCTATAAATCCGGGTGCTACTGTTGCACCATCTGATGTCCAACGAAAAGTAACTGCTCCTGTAGAAGAAGTAAATGTTCCTGGAGAATTCGTTCCTGTAAATGGAGAACCTGCAATTTGAGGTGCATTTATATCTGCACCGTCATAAATGTATAGATAATCAAAATTTGCCTCTACATTAAACTGGGTAAAATTAAATGTAATAGCAGATGTTCCAGGTGGGTCTATTGTCCAAGTGTAGTTTTCATCATTGTAATAATTTTTGGTAGGTCCTCCAAAATCATGAATTGTTCCTGTACATGGATCTGCTTGACAATCGGTAAGATGTGTTTCTATGGCATCCCAAAGTTCAGTATATCCATTATCATATCCCAAAGCCCAAATACCAATTCCACCAATTCCTGTCTGTTCGGTAAATTCTAATCTTTTATTAAATCCATCTTCTAGTGTAATGAAAGTTTGTTTATTACCTCCGCTATTAAAAGCAAAAATATCTGTATAACTGTCCTGATCCCATGTATAGTTAGCAGGCGAATAATTTCCACTTGTATTGTTTTTAACAACAGAGTATGTTTTTGCTGAACCAGAACCAGTTGTAGAAGATGGAATCGTTAGACTTGAGGTAGGCCATTCGTAGCCATAGTAGGGCAATCCTAAAATGTATTTATCTCTAGGACAACCTTGATCTAAATAATAGGTTGTAGATTTTGATAAACTATAATTGTATGTACTTCCAAAATGATATAGTGGATCGCAAGGCCCTGTATTACTACTTCCTTGATAATAATAAGCATATCCCATAATAATATACTGATCTACTTCTGGCTCCATAATAGAAAAATCAAAAACATTGTTCCAATCTACTGCATACAAAACAGTACTTACTTCAGAACCTGGAATGGCTGCATGCATTTGGTTAGATAAACTTACCATCCAGTTGGCAAAATTCGTTCTTTGTCCCGAAGGCAAACCTTCAAAATCTATTTGCACACCGTGTGCTCCTCTAGATGAAACCAAGTTGATTAAATTATCAATTAAAGTTTGTTGTGCTGTAGGGCTTCCAAAAAATGTATTGTGTCCTGAAAATAAGGTCACACAAAGGGTAACTTTGGTGTTTCCACTTGCTAAAGCAGCAGTAACCGCTGCGCTTGTGCTCCAACCGTGAGTTGACAATGCATTTCCAGTAGCAGCATCCACTTCATAACTGAAAAAAGAAAAGTGAGATAATAAATTCCAATCGTAATTTAAATAAGCATTTCCTATCCAATAGGGATGCCAACCATAAACCACTTTATTGAGATTACAGTTTGCTTTTTCTTTGGAAGGCATAGACACAATAGGAGTATTTGCTTCGTAATAATTGGCATCAGCATTACCTAAAGAATTGTAATAGTTCAATTCTTGTTCGTGAATACTTTGACTTTGAGCTACTACTGGAAAAAAAAGCAACATTGCTGTTGCTTTCCAAATTTTTGAAATTTTCATGGATATTATAAATATGAATTTAAAATTAAATTAGTTGTTTTGAATCATTATTCTTTCATAAACATTACCAGAATCACTTTGAATAATCAATAAATAAACTCCGTCTGAAAGCCCAAATGTATTGATATTCATAGGAATTTGAATCTTACCAGATGTAATGGTTCTATTCTCTATTTGTGTAATCATTTTTCCTGTAATATCAAATAAAGCAATAGAAATTTCAGTATTGGTATTGGAAGTTAATACCAAATCAAAAACGCCATTGTTAGGATTAGGAACAACAACAAAATCAATTGCTCCATTCATTTCGGAAATAGAAGAAAAGTCTGCAATTTCTATACTCATATAAGTGGTGTCGTTATCACAAACTCCATTGGATGCTACCAACATTACATTGTATGTTCCTATAGCATTATATGAATTCCAAGGGTTGGTGTCTGTACTTGTATTTCCATCTCCAAAATCCCAAATATAATCTGTAGCATCAGTAGATTGGTTGGTAAATGTTATGATTTGTCCTATTCCACCTAAAGTAACAGAAGGTGTTCCAAGAGCAACTGGTTCTTCAAAAACTGTGACATTCACATTTTGAGAAGTCGTAGCATTTCCAGTAGCATTAAAAGCCGTTAATTGCAATGTATATGAACCTGAATTTGTTACAGTTAAAGTCGGGTTTTCGTCAGTTGTAGATGAAAGTGTTCCACCTGAAGTTGTCCAGGAATAAGAAGTTGCATTTACACTTGTATTGGTCAATTGGATAGATTCGCCATTACAAATAGAAGTATTGCTAGTGCTAAATCCAGGTATCGGGTCTGTTCCAGGATCATCAATCGATACTCCATTAGAAGAAATATCTGATGAAATAATTCCTGCACCGTTTTCACTTCTTACAGAAACGTAATAAGTACTTCCTATTGTTAAACTCAAACCTGTTTGAGTGAAACTTGTCGCATTTCCATTATCTGTCCAATTTACAACATCAGTAGCCCCAGCAGAAGTTCCTATGGCATACCAGTATTTAGCAATACCTGAATGAGCATCTGTAGCATTCGACCAGTTGGCAGAAAGTGCAATAGTACTAGTTTGGTTATTAATATCCGCTGCTACCCCATCATTTACTACATTTACAGAACTTGGGGCTGTCCAATCTACATCCAAATCATCTACAACCACAACAGATAGATTTCTTGCGAAATCGGATGTAAGGGATTTCAATTTAGCTGAAGAAGTTGTTGGATTTGTGTTTTGATAACGAATATCTGCGTTGGCATTTCCAACTAAAATATTAGGCGTAGCAGTTCTTGTTCTGTAAACATTAAAATTATCAATACTGAGTTTACTATTTCCAGATCTAAAAGAAACGTAATCTCCATTCAAGATTGGGTTTGCATCTGTCCACTCTCCTATCAATTCTCCATCTCTATAAACTGCTGTTTCTCCTGTAATTCTGTCGTAAGTTACACCGATATTATAAGTTTGTCCAGCGTTGGTGATACAAGGAATGACTTTTTCTTGAGAAAAGGTATCGTTAGAAACTTTAAAAAACTCCAAAGATTGAAGTTCTACTCTAAACCAAACAAAATAAGAATTTCCACGATTCGTTAAATTAGGTTGGTCGCAAAAATAATGAAACCCTGCTCTTCTATTCGAACCAGTACCCTCAATTTTCATATCAAAATTGTAGTAATATCTGTTTGACAAGTTTTGATTTAAAGGTGCATAAATATTAGTATTATTTGCACTTTCATCTGTTTGCTCAATTGCTCCAGCATTCGAATTCCATGTTCCTACAGCAGATGTCCAAGCAGAAGTAATTCCGTTGTCGAAATTATCATAGAAGAAACCTCTATCCGTATTGGCAGACCATGTTGAACCATCATAATCTGAAACTTGATAGAATCTTCTATCTAATCCACTTCCATTATTGTTATCTGCATCTGTATAACTAGCATTAAAATCGGCCGTTTTCCATGTATTTCCAATATTGTTTGAATTGGTTGTTGGTAAAGTCCAATCGATAAAGATGCTTTCTGCATCTACTGTAGACCAATTCTGTGCACCATCTTTCACTATAGTGTTAATTCTACATGCATCTTGAGATGGGTTGGGACTTTCGTATCTTACATCGTTTGTAGAAGCATTCCCTACAGTAACTAATGTGTGGTTATCCCTGTTGATTCTTACTTTAACGTCATCAAACATCACATCTGAGTCTCCATTTCTAAGTGAAATATGTGTTCCTGATTGTAAAGGCGTTGCATCTGTATATGTTCCCACCAAAACATCATCCATGTAGGCTTCAACTACACCAGTTGTAGGATTGTAAGTTACTTTACAATCAATCCATTGTGCAGCAGGAACAGTAACAGCGTTATCTACAACTAAATTAAGCGCATCATTGGTGACTTTATAAAATTGAAACTTATTATTATCAACTCTAAACCATGCTAAATATGAATTTCCTCTATTAGGTAAATTGGGATTGTCTATAAAAAAATGTAAACCTGCTCTTCTATTGGCTCCAGTACCTGACATATTCATCTGCCATTGATATAAATATTCATTTTGATTATTTTGAGTAAGAGGTGCAAAGATATTTGAATTTGCATCCGCTTGATTAGATTGTCTGATGCTACCTGAAGCAATTCCCCAAACACCATTTACTTGAGTCCATTCTGGATGAATTGAAGAAGTAAAATTATCATTAAAGAATCCGTTTTGATGGTTACCTCTCCACTCTGTTCCATCAAAGTCTAAAACTTGGTAATAACTTTCAGAAACTCCGGTTCCACCTGCGGGGTCGCTATCATTGTAATCAACCCAAAAGTCATTAGACTGCCAATTGTTATCGACTATAGCAATGGTGCTTGGAGGATCAACATCTGAAGGAGCAGAACAAGCATCAATAATGGCTTTTGTTGCATTTCTGATGGCTGGCATTCTCGAAATCATATCTGTACCCGGACAAGCTGTTGGGTTTATAGCATTGTGATGGGTAAATCTTGGTTGTGTTTGCCAACCATAAGCCTGAGTCTGCATTCCAGCACTTGAAAGCGGGTCGTATGATTTATTATTAAACCACCAAGCCAACAACTCATAAAGTTTGTTGAGTTGTGCAGTAGTAGCAATAGAAACATCCAAATTACCAAGAAAATTGATTCCAATAGAGCCACTGTTGGCTGCACCAGCATGAGCTCCTCTAACATCCGTAGTAGGTAAATTTAAATTTCTTCTACCTTGGTAAAAGTTACCATATTTGTCTATTAAATAATTGTAACCGATATCCGACCATCCTAATGTATTCACATGATAGTTCCAATAATTTCTTACCAATGTTTGTCCATCTGTGTAAGTATTGGGAGAAGCACCATGATGCATCACAACATGTGTTGCAGTAATATTGGTAGTTGTGTAAGCAGCATTAACTCCACTACAAGGAGCAGACCCACCACACCAATCACTTCTTGGAATAATGGTAGGAAAAGGAGGGCAACTTCTACTATCTACATTGAGATCAGTATGTTTGAGTACACCTGGATTAGGATTTACCTCCACATTACCATCAAAAACATCTAGGACCATTTCTTCAACAAAAGTAGGATTCTTTACTTTCACTTCAATAGCAACATGATTGGTAGCATCAATAGTAAAAAGTAAGTCTGTCCAATACATTCCTGTAGGAGTTTCATTAGGAGAAAAATCCGCATCAAAATCTAACCATTTGGACCAATTTCCTTCAGCATCTTGAGTTCTGAAAGTAAAATAAAACTGTTCAGCACTAATGGATGTATTATTCGTTTTCCACCCCATTCCTAAGCACGAAAAAGATGCGCTTGGCTCAATGATAAAATGATAATCTTGGTTTTGGTCCAAATTATTGAAAAAATAGCGTTCTCCAAAAACTTGTCTTTTAGCAGACATATCAGAAAAACTTGTCGGTTCAATATTTTGTATTTCAGCATTTTGAGAAAAGTTAAATAAACTAATACAACACCATAAAATAGTAAGTAGGATTTTTTTCATACAATTAAAATAAAACTATTAATGCTACAAAAGTAATTCTTTTAATCGACAAAAAACAATGTTTTATCGAATAAATATATCAACATAATAGTAGTTTTTTTAAAAATTAAAAGTAACACCTACTCTTGAAATAATAGGAAGGCCAGCAGAACCAAAAATGTAGGCATTTTGATAAGGGCTATTGACATGATTGATTAAATCATAAAGTAATAAAACTGTAAAACTAAACCCTCCCGAACCTGACATATATCCGGCACCCACAAATCCCATGTATGCCATGGCTCTTCCACCATAATTGGGACTCGTAAAATTGAAATCGTAAGCTTGCAAGGCCTCCAGTTCAGCATGCAAAAAAGCCTGTGGGATAAGTTTGTATCTAGCAAACAAATTACCTCCGTAATTTGTAAAGTTTTCTTGAAATGTCAAGTCTCTTAAAAGTGAATACCTTACACCAAGTCCAGCGCCTAGATTTTCGGTTACTTTATAGCCTACAAAAGGTGAAATATCGAAGTACAGGAAATTTTTGAAAATACTAAAAGCACCACCAGTTCCCCAAAAAACTCTTTCGTTAAAGGGCTTTTCTGAAATACTAGCATTATTTTCCTTTTTGGGTTTGTTGTCTTCTTTAGTATATTGGGCTAAAGCGGTTTGGTGAACCAATAAAAACAAAAGAAATATTGCAATAAGTTTTTTCATAGATGATGCTAAATTAACTAATTTTCATCAAAATGAATCAAATTAGTTTGGCTTTTTTCTCAATGCTGTATAAAACCATAAAGTAACTACATTTCCAATGCTTGAAGACTCTGACATACCGTATTGAATTCTATCAAAATTAAATTTGCCCTCAAATACTTCAATATTTTCATCATCTTTTTTGGAACCATTGTACAAGAAAGGGATTTCGATAGGATTGGTTTTACCCAAAAATTCCAATTCTCCTTTTGCAATGTAGGAAGTATCACCTTTTATGATTTCATTACTTTTAAAAATAATATTGGGATAGGTTTTTACATTAAAAAATTCTTCTTTATCTCTTAAATGTTCATCTCTCATATCACTGGCAGTGTATATACTTGCAGCTTCAATTATAACCGAAATTTGATCTTGACCAGTAGAATCAAATTCAATTTGAATTTCAAATTTATTGAATTTACCTGTAGTTCCAGTCATTCCATCAACTATAAACATCAATTCTGAAGTAATGGGTTTTGTTTCTTCTGATACATAGTTACCATGAATATGGTCAAAATTATTAATGACATAACCTTTTTCAGTTTCCTCTGAATTTTTAACAAGTGTTTCTGGTTTTTCTACCTCACTTTCTGCTTTGGTATTGTCTAGATAATTTTTAAATATCATAATTCCAGCCAAACCCAGAATGGCTAATATAATTAGTCCGATTATTATTTTCTTTTTCATATTTTTAATTTTTCATCTTTCTGATTTCATTTTTCTTAATAATTCCAATTTATAGATTTCTCCACTAAAAATCACAATCATTCTTTTTTTGGTCGAAATGACAATACAATTAACTCGTCACCTAATTATCTAATTGCATCAAAACGAACTAATCATCTCATAAAAAGTACCTTCTATTATGTTTCCTTTAGTATCAATCACTTTGAAAGTACCACAAAGAACATCCGAACTCATTCCATAATCCGTAATTCTAACATGACCTTTGTATAAATCTCCGAAGTTGTGTGTTCCCAATGCTTCTGATTGTAAAGTTATCACAGCATATTTAGTGCTATTTTCATTCTTACAAGGATATAGATCTTTTTGAATCATCATGTAATCACCACCTATTAAATGAAAGGAAAAAGTCAATCCTGAATTGTCAGAAAATTCAATTTTCAGTCCGTTATTCCTTCTTATCTTACATTTAAAATTACTTACATCATATTTCTTAGCAGAAATAGTTAACAATTCAACTGCTGTTTTGTTTCCACAATCCAATTTTGCATTGATTTTATTTCCTTCATCTTGATTGGAAGAAGCATTTACAATATTTACTTCTTCAAAAGAGTTTTCATGTTTTATATCAGTTGGTTGCATATCTTCATTATGAGAATTTGAATTCGTTACATTAGTATTTTTACTCATATTATTATCTTTTGCAGTTTTACAATTGGTAATAAAAACAGTCAATGTAAGTATTATTAAAATTTTAGTCATTTTTAAATTTTTTATTTCTAACGTATAATTCTTTAACCACTTTTGCAACAACTTCTCCGTTTTTATCTACGATATCAGTTGAAAATTTATATGTATTCTTACCTATTTTGTCTACATCATCTTTAATGTTTTGAATCGTTTGTTTATCAATCTCTATAGTTGCAAAAACTTTTGTTTTTCCGGGTTTTATAAACTTTATTTCTGCAGACTTATCCCATACAATATAATCATCTCCTAAATTCAAAACGAGAATAAAGGCATAAAATGGATCAGTCATTGCATATAAAGAACCTCCAAATTGGGTTCCAAATAAATTTTTGTTTCTACCAGTTAGCCTCAGGCTTATTTCAAATCTAGTTCTTTCTTTATTTACTTTTAAAATCTTAATTCCAGAGCCTAAAAAGGGGAACCAAAAATTTACTATTTTGAGATATTTTAATATAATTTTTTTTCTCAAAAGAAATATATTTTAAATTTTTTGAATCTGATTAAGGATTAAATAATCCAAAATAACCATAGCAGTCATTGCGTCTACAATAGGCACAGCCCTCGGCAACACACAAGGATCGTGTCTTCCTTTTCCCTTTACTACAGTTGCATTCATTTCAGCGTCAAAAGACTCTTGATCTTGCATAATAGTTGCAACAGGCTTGAATGCTACATTAAAATAAATATTTTCTCCGTTAGAAATGCCTCCTTGAATTCCACCATTATTGTTGGTTTTAGTTCTCAACTCTTGATTTACAATTTCGTAAGTATCATTGTGTTCTGAACCTAACATTTGCGTTCCTTCAAATCCAGAACCATATTCGAATCCTTTTACAGCGTTGATACTCAACATGGCACTTCCTAAAGCAGCATGAAGTTTTCCAAAAACAGGTTCTCCAAGACCTTTAGGACAATTTTTAACCACACATTGAATAGTTCCTCCAATGGTATCCCCTAGTTTTCTTACCTTTTGAATTTTATCTATCATCAAATTTGCAATATCTTGATCCGGACATCGAACCAAATTATCTTCGGTAGTTTTTAAATCAAAAGTATTATAATTTTGAGTTAATTTTATCTCACCTACAGATTTTACAAAGGCATATATTTCAATACCTTTTGTTTTTAAAATTTGCTTTGCTATAGCACCCGCCACTACTCTAGCAGCAGTTTCTCTAGCGCTAGATCTACCACCTCCTCTATAATCTCTAATTCCGTATTTTTGTTGATAGGTAGCATCAGCATGAGAGGGTCTAAACTGATTTTGTATATGTTCGTAATCTTGAGGTTTTTGATTATTATTATGAATAATAAAACCAATTGGAGTTCCAGTGGTTTTTCCTTCAAAAAAACCTGATAAAAATTGTACTTTATCTTCTTCTTTTCTTTGTGTAGTAATCTTACTTTGCCCAGGTTTTCTTCTGTCTAATTCATATTGAACAGCATCTAAATCAATTTCAAAACCTGCAGGACAACCATCAATGATTCCTCCAATGGCAATTCCATGAGATTCGCCAAAGGAGGTTAATTTAAAAATATTTCCAAAGGAATTAGACATGATTAAAAAATTAAGCAGGAAAAATAGGAGTATCATCGTCACTCCAGAAAGGTCCCCATTGAATCTCAGTAGCGATATCATTATCAAACCAAATATTCAAACTCTTTTCATCAAATTTCAAGACTCTATCTGTTTCTTCTAACGCATCTTCTTCAAAATCTGAATAACCTATTTTATTAAGAATTTCTACTACACCTTCAAAAGAATGCCCCAATAATGCTTCACCTTCTAAAGTTATGTCATCGCTACTTGCAGCAATCATTACTAGTTTCCAATCATCTACCTCATCAAAAGATAAAGAAAAATCATGTTCATCATAATGCCAAACCTCAGTTAAATCTTCTTCTTCTTCACTGTATGAAAAAAGTTCTTTTTCTGTGGGTTCACCAAGTACTTTAGATACTGAATCTCTGGTCATTCCAAATTTCAGTTTATCAATACCAATACCAATTTTAATAGCAGTCATAAGTTTTGTTTTTAAATTTAAAACAAAGATATAAAATTATATTTCGATACCTATTAACAAAACATCATCCATTTGATGCATATCCATTTTCCATGAATCAAAAAATTCGGAGACTGCATCTTCTTGAAGACTCATGTCAAGTTGAGAAATTTGATCTAAAGTTTCTTGAAAAACTTTGATTTTCATTTTAGTTTTTCTAGGACCTCCAAATTGATCTGCAAAGCCATCTGAAAATAAATAAATTTTATCTCCTTCCTGAATGTCTGTATATTTGGTTTCAAAAGACTTGTCTTTGTTTATTCCTCCAAGAGAATGTCGGTCACCTTTGATTACATTACAGATTCCTTTTCTGTAAACAAATAACGGCCTCATAGCTCCAGCAAATTTCAACTCCATTTTTTGGTTATCAATAACAACAATAGCCAAGTCCAAACCATCTCTGTTGCTTTCAAAATCGTCTGTTTGTTTTAAAACTTCTACAATACTATTATTTACTTGTTGTAAAATCATTGCAGGGTTATCAATAGTTTCTGCATTGAGTGCTTCTCTCAACAAAATATGAGAAATCATGCTCATAAAGCCTCCTGGAACACCATGTCCTGTACAATCAGCACATATCATCAATTGTTTACCATTAACTTCTCCACACCAATAAAAATCACCAGAAACAATATCTCTAGGCCTAAAAAAGATAAAAGACTTAGGGAAAAGTTGTTTTACATATTCCTCTCTAGGTAATATCGAACCTTGAATTCTCCGTGCATAATTAATACTATCTGTAATGTCTTTATTGATCGCTTCTATTTTGTTTTTTTGTTCAACTACTTCTCTTGTTCTAAGTGCTAAATCTCTTTTTAATTTTTCTTGATATTTTATGAATGAACGCTCTCTATATTTTAGAATACCTATTCCTATTCCTAGAAAAGAAACGATACAAATAGCATAAAACCACCATTTTTTCCAATATGGTTCATACACTACTATTTTGATTACTGCTTCTGTACCTTCTGTACCATCTGCATTATACGATTTCACTCTAAAAGTATATTCGCCATCATTCATTCGAGTGTAATACACAGAGTTTTTATCAGTTAATAAAGACCAACTTTCTTCATACCCTTCTAATATAAATTTAAATTTTATTTTTTCTCCCCCTTTTAGAGAAAGTCCAGCCAATCCAAAACCAAATTTGTAGGTACCATAATCTAAATAGATGGTTTCTTTTGCATTAAAAAGAGTATCGTTAATAGTAAGGTATCTGAGACTTGTAATGGGAGGAACTTTATTCTTAATATCTTTATCGCTATTGTAAAGTACAATTCCATTTTCTGTTCCAAACCAAATTTCATTATCTAGAATATCAATTGAACTTCTTAAAAATCGATACTGAATTCCATAGTAATTATCGTAAATATGCACAGAGGAATCGCTTAAACTTACCTTTGATAATCCATCATTGTGCGAAATCCAAATATCACCTTGATTAGTTATCCTCAAAGCATTGCAATAGTTTGACACTAAGCCATCAGTGGTTCCTATATTGTAACATTCACCTTCTTTGTTCATTTTGAAAATACCAGCACCACTAGACGAAAACCAAATAGATCCGGATTTATCTTCAAAAATATCATTTACTTCAATTACTTCAAGACCATCTTTGATTGGATAATTAAATATTTCATCATTAATTATTTCGGATATAAAAGCACTGTTTGTTCCAATAATAATTCTATCATCAGAAGTTTTGTATAATGCCCCAATTGTGTTGTGTGGAAGTCCTATTGTAATATTAAAGACATTTACTCCTCCAGAATATATATCATATCTGTACACACCATTTAAGGTTGCTATATACAACTTATTTCCAGATATTTCTAAATCAGAAATTGTTCGAGAAAGAATATCTTCAGAAAATATAATTTGCTCAAATAGCTCTGAGTCTTTTCTTTTTCTATAAACACTATTCAATGTTGTTCCAATAAACAATGACGAATCTGGTCCAAAAATCATAGAAGTAATATCATCATTAGGAAGCCCATTCTCTTCTGTGTAGGTTTTATAACAAATTACATTTTGCTTATCGTAGTGTTCAATTTTTCCTTTAGATGCTATAAATAAATTAGTTTTATTTACTCGAATTGAAGAAATTGGATTATTTTCTTTTTTATTGATAAAATAATACGTAAAAATATCATCCTCTTTTGCTGCCAGACCTTCCCCAAAGGTTCCAATCCACAAAACCCCTTCTCTATCTACAAATGTAGTATTAACAGCATCAGTTTTTAATCCACTTGATTTATTATACTTCTCTGTTATAAACAACTGATTGTCTTGCAACTGAGTTTTCAACACTCCATCTTGCAAAGTGCTTATCCAAAGATACCCTTTAGCCGAAGTTACATTAGTAATGATGATATCCTTATTTAAGTTGTAGTATTTAAGTTCCTCAGATTTGTAAATTCCATTTTCATTGATAATTTTATAAACTTTTCCTGTCCTTGAGAAAGCAAGTAAATCTTTACCATTCAGATGAACAAATGATACAATTTGATTTTCTTCGTTTAACCCTATGTTTTGAACTTTATTTAAGTGATTGCCATCACTATCTTTTGAAAAATCAAAAACCTCTATTCCTTTATCAGTTCCTAAAAAATAATAATTATTTTCGGATATATAAAATGAGTAGTAAAGTCTATTTGAAGATGGTTTTTCAAAAAATCCTTTATCGTTGTTTTCATCAAAAAAATAAAGTCCGTAATCTTGAGCAACAAACCAAATTCTACCTTCATTATCTTCAGCAATATCATTGATTTGAGAACCGATTCCTGCACCAACATAAACGTGAGCTAACTTTCCTTCGTAATAAATACTGCTCCCTCCTTGATTATGTCCAAACCATAAATTGCCTTTTTTATCTTTGTAGGATGCAGAAATGAAATCATCTACTAATTTATCTTTTTGGTAATACATAGAGACTTTATTTCCATCATAAACACCTAATCCTTCACT